>JANOCF010001138.1:0-8632 GCA_031412055.1 Holophagales bacterium
GCCGTGGCCGAGGTTGCCGCGCTCAAGTGGTTCTGCGTCGACCGGACAAGCCGTTTCGCGGCCCTCTGCGCCGAGATGCAGGGCGGCGCCGGCTACATGTGGGACAGCGAGTTCCTGAACGGCCAGGCGCAGATCCTGGGACTCAAGATGGCGGGCGGCAGCCTGGCCACGATGAAGGCGATCGCGGGCCAGGCGAACGCTTACCGGGAAGAGCTGGACGCGCTGGCATGAGTGGAACCATCCAGGATGCGATGAGCGAGGCTCTCGACCGCCATGCCGGCCGCACGGCCATGGTGGGGGCGGAACCCATCACTTACAGCGGCCTTCGCGAGCGGATCGAGGCCGCGGCGCTCGTGCTGAGAGATACCCTGCCGGGATCGATCCACGTCGGGTTCTGTCTCGCCAACCGCCCCGAGTACGTGATCCTTTACTTTGCCACGCTCTGGGCGGGCTGTCTGCCGCTCCTGCTCGACGCCAGCTTCAACACCGGCGAGATCGAGGCGATCAGGAGCGACTGCGGCCTCGACGGGCTGGTGATCGAAAGGGCCAAGGCGGAAGCGCTCGAGGTGCCGGGCAGGCAAGATCCGGTTCCGTTCGGCGACGAGGCCGTCCTTCTGCCGCTCGTTCGGCAGGCGGAGCCGTCCTTCCGGGCGCGGCCGGCGACTCAGGTCTGCCGCTTCACGTCCGGCACCACGGGCCGGCCGAAGTGTCTTGAGTTCAGCGGGCACGCCGTGGTCTCGGCGGCGCGCAACTGGGTCCTGGGCACGGGCATGACGGAAGAGGACAGGACGCTCTGCCTCGCCGCGCTCTCCAACGGGTTGGCGTTCAACACTTCGCTGCTCTCGACCTTTCTAGCTGGCGGCGAGCTGCACTTCCTGAAGGGGATGCCGATGACCCGGCCCGTGGCGCGCCGGATCGAGGAGTCAGGAATCACCCGGCTGGTCGCGTTCCCGACGCTGTACCGCAATTTCGTGGGGACCGGCGGGACCGGCGGACCGGATCGCTCCACCATGGCCACCCTGAAGCACGCGATCTCGGCCGGAGCACCGCTCTGGCCCGACGTGCGCGAGGAGTTCCGCAACCGCTACGGACTCGACATCTCGGACTACTATGGGATCGCCGAGACCGGCCCGGTCACGTTCGAGCGCGATGGCAGCCATCACACCGGCCTGGGCCAGCCGCTGCCGGGCGTGGAGATCCGGATCGCCCCCGCCCAGGACGCGGAGGACGCCCAAGACGCCGTCGGCGAGGTGCTGGTGCGCACCTCCTCGATGGCGAGCGGATATCTCAACCATCCGGGGCTGTTCGAAGGGCGCGTGGACGAGGACGGTTTCTACCACTCCGGAGATCGCGGTCGGATCGTCGACGGCCGGCTGCACCTCGTGGGCCGGACCCAGGACCACATCAACGTCGCGGGGCGGAAGATCGATCCCGTGGAGATCGTCGACGTGGTCCGCTCGCTCGACGGCGTGGAGGATGCCGTCGCCTTCCCGGACGAGGATCTCAACCGGGAGGCGCTCGTGCACCTCGTGGTGGTGGCCCCGGATGGCAAGGTGACCCGGGACACCGTTGCGGCTGCCTGCCGTGAAAGGCTCGCGCCCTACAAGGTGCCGGGCCGTGTCAGCTTCGTCAAGGAGATCCCGCGCACCGGGATCGGAAAACCGCGGATCGCCGTGCTCCGCGAATCGCTAGGAAGAAAGGAATCTGTGGGATGAATGACAACGACCTCCTCTCGATGAAGAAGCGGATCCAGCGCCTGATCTACCTGGCCGCTGGCGGCAAGATCAGCGAGGAGGAGCTGTCCCGCCACGATGTCGATCTGCGGACCATCGGGCTCGACTCGCTCGGATATCTGAACCTGTTGGAAGGTCTGGAGAGAACCTTCGGCGTGGCCATCGACCTCGACAAGGAGCCGGACCACACCTTCCTGCACACCATCGACAACATGACGCGCTACCTGGTCGCGCAACGGGGCGAAGCGGCGTGATCGAAACGCTGGACGTGCCGGCGACAGAGCCGGCCCGGGCGTGGGTCGAGAGCCTGATGTCGAGCCTCCCGGCCGCCGAGGCTTGCGCCAGGATCGAGCACCGATTCGGCGTCGAGCCCCTCGTGGACGCCTTCTTCGATAAAAAACTTGCGGAAGGGAGGCTCGGTGCGCTCGGCCTCTTTACGCCCACGCCCGCCCTGCGTTGGGGCGCCGCGGTGGAGGGCGACGGCGCGCTTCTGCGCGGCGCGGTTCGCATCCCGGATACGAGCTCGGACGGCTCACTCGTACTGGCGCGTCTGGATGTCGGGCTTCGCCTGGCCTGGATCGATCACGATTCGCCGGGCGTCGAGCGGCGCGGCAGCCGTCTCACTCTCGACGGTGCCGTGACCGGTCACGTTTCCCGGCCGGTGACCCTCGCCGAGCTCTACCCGCATCTCGATGCCTACGCGGGCGTCTGGGCGCTGGCCGCTTCGATTTGCGCCGGCCAGAGCATCCGCGCGCTGCGAAGCGCCGCGAGGACCAGCGGTTTCAGCGCCTCCCAACTCGTGGCCATGGATATCACCGAGCTGGAGATCGAGGCGGAGCTGATCGGTCTCGCAGCGCAGGCTGTGCCAGTGGGAGATCTCGCGGTGGCTGCCGCGGCCGCCAGGAATCTGTCCGCGATCGCCGCGAAGGCGGAGGAGCTGCGCAGCCTGGGCCTGGAGGTGGAGGAGTCCGCGCGGACGCTCTCCTCGTTCCTCGGTGGACCGCTGATGCTCGAAAACGAGCTCGGCCGCACTCTCGGTATTCCGGAGGAGGCTTGAAGGTAGCCCTGGTCGGATACGGCAAGATGGGGCGCGTCGTCGAAGAGCTGGCACCGGCCCGGGGTGTGGACGTCGTCGAGCGCTTCACCCGCGAGAGGCCGCTGCTCGCGGACGAAGAGACGCGCCGCGTGCTCGCGGACGTGACTGCGCTCGTCGACTTCTCCGTGCCGGAGGCCGTGACCGAGACGGTCCGCGCCGCGGCCGAGCTGAAGATCCCGCTGGTCATCGGGACGACCGGCTGGGACGACCGGCGCGACGAGGTCCGGACACTGGTCGAACGCTCGGGCCTGGGCGTCGTCCAGGCGGCGAACTTCTCTCTGGGGGTCAACGTCTTCTTCCGCATCGCCGAGCAGGCCGCGAAGCTCCTCGCGGCCTTCGACGGCTATGACCCCTTCATCCACGACTGGCACCACCGCTTCAAGCAGGACGCCCCGTCGGGCACGGCGCTGGAGATCCGGCGGCGGATGGCGCTCTACTACGGCGACCGCGAGGTTCCGATCACCAGCCAGCGCGCCGGCTACGTGCCGTCGGAGCACTCGGTCGGGTTCGACTCCGCAGCCGACACCATTCACATCGAGCACCGGGCGCGCAACCGCCAGGGGTTCGCCGAGGGAGCCCTGCTCGCCGCGAAGTGGATCGCCGGCCGCCGCGGCTTCCACGACTTTCGCGACGTGATGAACGATGTCCTCCCTGACGACTGAACCGTTCGATTCCGACCGCTGGCGATTCAACGCCACCGAGGCGCGGGTGGAGCAATACCTGGGCCGCCAGAGCCTGGCTCTGAAAGGCGGGATCGCCACCCTCGCCGACGCGCGGTTCACCGACGGATGGATCGAGTTCGACGTCGCCCTGGATGGCGAGCGGGGGTTCGCGGGAGGGGTCTGGCGCGTCCAGGACCCCAGGAACTACGAGGAGTTCTACCTGCGGCCGCACCAGTCGGGGAACCCGGATGCCACCCAGTACACACCGGTCTTCAATGGCATCGCGGGCTGGCAGCTCTACCATGGCGAGCGCTACGCGGTGCCCGCCACGTATCGCTTCGACGAATGGATCCGCGTCAAGATCCTCTTCTCCGGCGCCCACGCGGAGATGTACATCGGCGACATGGAGAAACCCTTGCTGTTCGTCGACGACCTCAAGCGCAGCGTCGAGCCCGGTGCCGTGGGCGTCAGCGCCTTGAACTTTGCCCCAGCCCACTTCTCCAGCTTCTCGTTCCTGGGCACGGACTCTCCTCCGATCCAGGGACGGCCGGGAACGCCCGAGCCCGTCCCGCAGGGAGTCATCCCTTCCTGGTGGGTCTCGGAGGTCTTCGCGGAGAGGACGCTGGAGGGCCGGACCTCGCTCGGCCGGGAGGACGTGGCGGCCCGGAGCTGGACTCGCCTCGAAACCGAGCGCTCGGGTCTCGCCAACCTCGCCAGGGTGCAGGGAATCAACCTGCGGAAGAACACCGTCCTCGCGAGAAAGGTCATCCTTTCGGACCGGGAGCAGACCAAGAAGCTCGATTTCGGGTTCAGCGACCGGGTGCGGGTCTATCTGAACGGCAGGCTGCTCTTTCGCGGCGACGACACCTACCGGTCCCGGGACTACCGCTTCCTGGGGAGCATCGGCTACTTCGACGCGCTCTACCTTCCTCTTCAGGAAGGCGGCAACGAGCTCGTGATGGCGGTCTCGGAAGAGCTGGGCGGCTGGGGAGTCCAGGCGAAGCTCGAAGATCTCGACGGCATCGCCTTTCAGGACTAGCGGATGAGCCGCGACCGATCGACGACGAGACGCTGATGGGTGCCCGTGCTGATCACGCCGTCCGGAGCCTCGACCTCCACCGAGAAGCTGAGCAGCCGGCGCTGCGTAACCCTTTCCAATCGGATGCGCACCGTCACCTTCTCGCCCGCCCGCGCGGTGCCGACATGGGTGACGTCCACGCGGGTGCCCACTGTGGTCTGGCCCTCGCCGAGGAGGGGATGGACCGCCGCCAGGCAGGTGTCCTCCATGAGCGCGATCATGCGCGAGGTCGAGAGGATGCCTTCGATGTGAGGAGGCCTCATGTCGGGGGTGACCGTGTAGGTCGCTTCGAGAGTCAGACCGGCGCTGTCGTTGTCGAGGGGCATGGCCATGACTAGTCTAGCTCACCGGCCTCCACTGGAGGCTCTCCCGGGTCCCGATCTGATCCGCTGGCTGTCCGCCGATCCCGGGGTCCGCGACCGGGTGCTGACGGACGGCCTGCACACGGTCGCCTACGCCGAGGTGGCCCGTCTCCTGGACCGGCTCGACGGCCTTTTCGAGAGCCACGGTGTGTCGAGGCGCCATCCCCTCGCGCTCGAATGCTCGCAGAGCGTGGCCGGAGCCCTGGCGCTCCTCTACGTAATGAGCCGCGAGCACGATGTGGTGCTGCTGCCCGACCTTTCGGAATCGTCCAAGGAGGCGGGCACTCCGCGCTTCATCCCCAGCTTCTGCTCCCACGTGGTGACCGCGAAACCCGGCGGCGACCTTCCCGGGAGCGCCATCCGGATCGCCGTGAACGAAGGGTTTTCCGAGGAGCCGGCGATGGCGGGCTTCCGCGGCCCCGACCTCTACCTGCGGACATCGGGCAGCACGGGCGTCCCCAAGCTGACCCGGATGTCGCACCAGCGGTGGCTGAACAACGCCCAGGCGTGCGTCGAGCGGTGGCAGCTCACGGCCGAAGACCGGCTCTCCGTACCCGTACCGATCTTTCACAGCTACGGCTTCGGCGCGGCCTTCCTGCCGGGCCTCCTCGCCGGCGCGGCGATGGACGTGGGATCGGGCGGCAACATCCTCCGCTATCGCGAGCGGGAGGAGAGCTTCAACCCCAACGTCGCATTCCTCACGCCGGCCCTGTGCGACATGTTCCTGACCGTGCGCAAGACGCCGCGGTTCTACCGGCTGGCGATCACGGCCGGCGACAAGATCAAGCGTGAGACCATGGCCAACTTCGAGCCGCGCTTCGGCCCGCTGCTCAACCTCTACGGCAGCGCCGAGATGGGCGCGGTCTCCGCGGCATCGCCGGACGATCCGCCCGACGACCGCCTCGCGACCGCGGGCTACCCGCTCGCCGGCATCGAGCTGCGCGTGGACGGGACCGGCGTCGACATCGAGGCCGTCGAGGGGGAGCAGGCAGGCCGGCTGTTCTGCCGGCAGAAGAACGGCTCCGCCGGCTACCTGATCCAGGAGGAGCGCTGGCGCTTCGAAGCCCGCGGGGACGACGACTGGTTCGAGACGGGCGACCTCGCGAAGATCCGTGCCGACGGCTACCTCGAGGTCCTCGGCCGCTCCGGGCTCAGCGTCAAGCGCGACGGCCTGCTGGTGGTCTTCGCCGATGTCGAGTCGGCGGTGGAGAAGGTCGAGGGCGTCCGGCGCGCCGTCGTGGTGGCGGCCGGGGAGAGCCGCCGCGGTCCCCGGCTGGTCGCGGTCTGCGTGGCAGCGGATGGAGCGGCTCTCCAGCCCGACGCGGTGCGCCGGAGCTGCTTCGATCTGCTGCCGCGGTATGCCGTGCCCGACGAGGTGGTGATCGTCGACGCCCTGCCTCACCTGCCGAGCGGCAAGGTCGATCGCCGCTCGGTCCGCGAAATGGTTGTCAAAGCCCCGGGCTGAGCCTACTGCCGTAGAGTCGTCATCGGATCCACCTTCGAGGCCCGCCACGCCGGCAGGCAGCACGCCACCAGCACCACCACGGCCAGCAGCGCGGAGAGCCCAACGTAGGTCGCCGGGTCGGTCCCGGCCACGCCGTAGAGCTGGCCCTGGAGAACGCGCACGAAGAGCCGCGACACGGCCAGGCCGAGGGCCAGCCCGAGGAAGGCCTGCCGCAGGCCGCTCCGCAGGACCATCGAGAGGAGATCCCTGGGCTGCGCGCCGAACGCCGTCCGGATGCTGAACTCCCGCGTCCGCTCCGCGACCGAGGAGGAGATCACCGCGTAGATCCCCGTGACCGCCAGGATCAGCGCGAGCGCGGCGAGCACGCCGAGCAGCACCAGGCTGAAGCGGGACTGCCAGTCGGCGTCCGCCTGGGTCTTGGCCAGGGTGGTGGCCCCGTAGGTGGTCATCATCGGGTCCTGGCGGCTGACGACCTCCTGCACGCGCGGGCTCAGGCTTTCAGGCACGGCCTGCGTGCGGATGACGAAGGTCATGATTTTCGGCGGCTTCTGGTCCACGGGGATGTAGAGGGTGGGGACCGGATCCGGCGGGCTGATGTAGACCCGGGCATCCTCGACCACCCCCACGACCCGCCGGACCACCCCGCCGCTCTCCGTCATCACCAGTCCCTGCTCGAGAGGCGGCCGGCCTTGCAGGAAAGTCTCTACGAAACGGCGGTTGACCATCGCGACCGGCATCCCGTCCGGCCCGTCCTCTTCCCGGAAGGCCCTGCCCTCGACAATCCTGGTGCCGAGGGTCTCGAAGTACCCGGGCGTGACCGCCTGCATCTGCACCACGGGCTCCGAGTCCGCCGGCGGGGCCTCCGCTCCTTCCACGAGGAAGCGCTCGCCGCCTCGCGGAGTGGCCAGGAGAGGAAGGTCCGTGCCGCCGATCGACGACACGTCCGGCAGTCCACGGATCGATTGGATCGCCTCGCGGAAGAACGCGGCGCGCGCCGGGGCTTCGTTGTAGGCCGGGCCGCGCAGGCTGGTGCGCAGCAGGAGGACCGACTCGGGATCGGCGCCGGCCTTCTGCTGGCCCAGGCTCAAAAAGGTTTTCGTCATCAGCCCCGTGCCGATCAGGAGTACGAGGACGAGAGCCACCTCGGTAACCACCAGGGCGGCGCGCAGCAGTCCGCGGCCGCGGCCGCTCGTGGCGCGGGTGCTGCCGACGCTGACGCCCTTGCCCAGCGACGCGCGCGAGAAGGCCATGCGGGCGGGCGCCAGGCCGAAGGCCACCGCCGTCACGAGCGCGATGGCAAACGTGAAGAGGAGGACGCCGTTGTCGATGGTCACGCTGTCGAGGCGCGGCAGATCGGGCCGTCCCGGCACCAGCGCCTTGACCAGCGGGAGGCCGAGACGGGCCAGGAGGAGGCCGGCCGCGGCGCCGAGGACGGCGAGGATCAGGCTTTCCGTGAGAAGCTGCCCCAGAATCTGGCCGCGCGAAGCGCCGAGAGCCGTGCGCACGGCCATCTCCTGCTGCCGCGAAAGGGCGCGCAGCAGGAGCAGATGAGCCACGTTGCTGCACACGATCAGGAGCAGGAGGCCGCCAGCTCCGAGGAGGATCAGCAGGGCCGGCCGGATGCCGCCGACGAAGACCTCCTGGATCTGCAGCATCCCGAGCCCCCGTCCCTGCATCTCCTCGGGGTAGCGGCGGCCCAGCTCCGTATGGAACCGGTTCACCTCCTCCCGGGCCGACTCGAACGAGACTCCGTCGGCCAGGCGCCCGTACACCAGCGTCTGGCGTTGCGCGCGGTCCGGCGCGGGCTTCAGGGTGAGCGGGGCCCAGAGCTGTACCGGCACGGCCTCAATCGGGCTTTTGAAGTCCGCGGGCATGACCCCGATCACCTGGTAAGGCTCGCCGTCGAACTGCACGGCGCGGCCGACGATCCCCGGATCGCTGTTGAACCGTCTCTCCCAGAGACCGTGGCTCAGGACGACCACGCGGTCCCCTCCCTGCTCTTCCTGCTCGGTGAAGTTGCGCCCCTGCGCGGGCAGCACTCCGAGCACGGGGAAGTAGCTGGCGCTGACCCGGTGGGTGAAGAGCGACTCGGGTACGGCGTCCCCGGTGATGCTCAGGTTGGTCGACGCCATGCCGGCGAGGGTCTTGAAGGAGCGCGTCTCCCGCCGCCAGTCCTGGAACGTGGCCTCGGAGGTGGTGCCCATCCGCCGGCCGGCCTGGGTCGGATCGCTCTCCC
>JANOCF010001139.1:0-4413 GCA_031412055.1 Holophagales bacterium
AGCCAGGTAGAGGGCGGCTTTGGCCGCTGTCAGGGCGGGAACGGCGACGATCGGCTGATTTGGTCCGGCCTCGGACGGCTCAGGGATTGGGTCACCTCGGCGGATTCGACCGGCGATCGCCTCGTCCAACGCGTCGGATGCCTCAGTCAAGGCATGGGCGGAATCTTCACCCTGCGTGATGGCCTCTGGTACGTCCGGGAAGGTGACGACGAAGCCTCCATCAGTATCGTCGGGAGTGAGGATCGCGGGATAAGCGAACTCGTGGGTCATGACTTCCTCCTACTCGACCAGATCCTCAAGGCTCAAACCGAGTTGCTTGAGCATGGCATGGAGCATCCCGGTTCTCAGCTCGTCCTTGAGATCCCTGACAACTGTGAAGCGGTGGCCAAAGTAGAGTGTCCCGTGGCTGCCTTTGCCGCGCTCCGGGCGGAACTCGACGGAGAGTCCCCGCTTGCTGGCGAGCTTCAGCAGCCTTCCGAAGAGATGGTGCGGCTCTTTCTCTCACGGGTCTATGGAGGGAGCCCCGCCGCTGCCGCCCGACGGGCAGCAGGGGCAGGCAGCGGAGAGAGTGAGTTAGCGGGACGGGGGGACAACGTCCCCCATCGTCTCCGACCGCTTCCGGAACCACAGGTAGGCCGGCAGCCCGAGGACCAGGAGACCCAGGCCGAGCAGCGACTCCATGGGCCTCTCGGCCAGGGTGTTTCCGATCAGGAGCAGACAGGCCAGGATGAACAGGGCCGGGACAACCGGGTAGCCCCAGGTGCGGTATGGCCGCGGGTGGTCCGGACGGCTGCGGCGGAGCACGAAGACGGCGGCGGCAGTGGCCGCGTGGAAGAGCACCGAGACGAAGACCACGTAGGTGTAGAGCTGTTCGTAGGTCCCCGACAAGGTCAGCACCAGCGCCCAGGCGGTCTGCGCCCACAAGGAGCGGACCGGCGTGCGGTAGCGCGGATGAACCTCGGCCAGTGAGCGGAAGAAGACGCCGTCCTCGGCCATGGGCTGGTAGATCCGCGAGCTGTACAGGATGGTCGCCGAGAGGCAGCCGAAGGTCGAGACCAGCACCGCCAGCGAGACGAGACGGGCGCCGGTCGAGCCGAAGAGGACCTGGGCCGCGGCCTCGCCGATGCGCGACGCCTCCGCCATGGCAGGCACCGACAGCGTCCGGACGTAGACCAGGTTGAGCAGGAAGTAGAGGACCATCACCAGCAGCGTGCCCAGGATCAGACCCCGGGGCAGGCTGCGCCCGGGATCTTTCATCTCGCCCGCCGAGCAGGTGAGTCCGTACCAGCCGTCATAGGTCCAGAGCACGGCGATCATCGCCACTCCGAACGCGGTGAGCAGTCCTCCCGGGATCGCCGCCGGTGAGGACAGCAGCGAGGGCGCGGCCGGAGCCGGTCCGAACAGTCCCAACAGCGCGAAGATTGCGATGGCGCCGATCTTGAGGACCGTGAGCGCGTTCTGGACCCCGGCGCCCTCTTTGAGCCCGAGATGGTTGATCGCCGTCAGGACGACGATCGCCAGCGCCGCCGCCACCTGGCCGCCCGAGAGGGTCCAGGTCCAGCCCCCAAGAGGCACCGTGAGCAGCACGTTGGCAGTCGAGAAGAAGGGGAAGAAGCTCCCCAGGTACTCCCCGAAAGCCACGCCGAGCGCGGCGATGCCTCCCGACATGATGACCACGAAGGCGGCCCAGCCGAAGAGGAAGCCCCAGAGCGGTCCGTAGGCCTCGCGGAGGTAGTGATACATCCCGCCGGCCCTGGGGTACATCGCTCCCAGCTCGCCGTAGGTGAGGGCGCCGGCCAGGGTCAGTAGTCCGCCCGCGATCCAGACCGCGAGGATGAGCCCGGAGTGGGGCAGCACCCGGGCCATGTCGGCCGTGGTGAGGAAGATGCCCGTCCCCACGATCGAGCCGACCGGGAGGAGGGCGCCGTCCCAGGTGCCCAGGCCCCGGACGAGCTGCGTGCGCTCAGGGGCAGTCGAAGGCACGGATGTCCTGGATGGGGAGGAAGGCCGTGCGCGGAGGGTTCCGGTACTGCTTCAGGCTGCCCGTGGTCGTGTCGTGGACCGTGATATTGACCTCCACGTCGGTCAGCCCCGCCGCGAAGAACCAGAAGTGATCGTTCACGCCGCAGCCGTCGAGCACCTTGACGACCAGCTCCACGTTGGCGCTGTCGAAGAACCAGAGGACGCCGGTGTCGTTGGTCAGCGGCTTCGACTCGGCGATTCCAGTGATGCCGGTGCGCGGATCGCGGAAGGTCGCTTCGACGTGGAAGCGCCCGTCATGCAGCGGGAGGGCGCTCGGCGCCGAGCCGTAGACGCGGGCGAAGATATCGGTTCCGTCCGGACCGGCGGATTCCCAGGCGACGAGGGCGCGGCCCGATCCGAGCAGCGCGGCGTCCGGAACCCCGGCTCCTTCCGCAATCAGGAACGGAGCGCCTGAGGGCTCCCCGGCCAGATCGAAGCGTTGGCCGAACAGGGCATGGTTCGTGTAGTAGAAAAGGAGCACGCCCTCGGGCCCGCAGGCCAGAGAGCTCCCGCCGGCGTTCTTCATGACGACTCTCTCGGGACCGGCCGGCGCCCCGGAGGCGTCGAGGCGGCGCAGGACGACCTCGCTATTGCTGACCAGGTCCGGAAGGACGCGCGACGCGGCCACGAAGAGCCCTCCGGTCGCGGAGCGGCAGAGAGAGTGGGTGAGGTAGGCGTGCTCGGACCCGGGATCCAGCAGCAGCTCGTCCCCCAGAGGCTGTCCCGCGGCGCTGAAGCGCCGGAGGTGGATCTCGCCGGTCGGAGGCACGGGTGGGTCCTCCGGAGTGCCCGTCTCGGTGGACCCGTTCCACCAGGCGGCCATGAAGCCGCCCTGCGGGTCGGCCGCGAGCTCGATCTGGTAGCGCTCGATGTAGCCCTCGCCCGGTCCCGGGGACGAGTCGATCCGGATCTCGGAGCCCAGAGGCTGGCCGTTGGCGTCCAGCCGTCGGGCGCGGATCGCGTCCACGCCCGGCTCGATCCACGCGACCCAGCAGAGGCTCTCCGCGTCGCAGGCGACCGCCGGAGGCACATAGAGCGAACCCTTTCCGACCTCGACCCTGGGGCTCAACGGCTTGCCCTGGAAGTCGAAGTGGCGGGCGTAGACCGTGAAGTCCTGGAAGTCGTTCACCCCCCAGGCGACCAGCAGCCGGCCGGGGCCGGAGGGCGCCGCGGCCAGGCAGTCGACGTTGGCAGAGGTGTCGAGCGCGAGTCCGGGGCCGATGCGCTCACCAGAAGGGCCGAGCCGCTGGGCGAGGATCCCGCCGGAGACCACGGGATGCTGGCCGTAGGTGTTGCTCGAGAAGACCACGAGGTACCCGCCGGCCGGGTTCTCCAGGACGACGGGGCACCTCTGGTGGCCGACCTTGATGGTGTCGATGGGGATCTCCTGGGCGGCCAGGGGCAGGGACGCCAGAAGGAGACAGCCGAGGAGCGCCGTACGCAGCATGCGTTACTCCTGAAGGAAGCTCGTGAGCAGACGGTGGAAGTGGTGGACCCCGGTCTCCCGCTTGGGGGAGTAGCGGCCCCGGTGATAGAGCCGCGAGCGCACGCCGCGCTGGACGCTCTCGACGACGGCTTCGTCCTCCCGCTCCACCCGGTCCAGGCCCGCGCCCGCGCCCCGGTCCAGCCGCTCCGGGTCCCAGACGTAGGACAGAAAGGAGACCTTGGTGCGGTCCGGAGCGAGCGGGCGGACCACGTTGACCGAGATCCCCCACGGGTAGACGTTGATCATGGTGTTCGGGAAGAGCCAGAAGTACCAGGCCGCGATGCGCTGGCCCGAGTCGGGATGGCCCGGCGGGAGGTCGAAGACGTCCTCGCCGCCGCTCGCGATGCCCACCTGGAGATTGGACCAGCGGAACAGCTCGGTACGGTAGTCGCCGTAGTCCAGGGCGTCGGACAGGCCCGCGTGCACGTAAGGGATGTGGAACCCCTCGAGGTAGTTGTCGCAGTAGAGCGCCCAGTTGGCCCGCACCAGGTAGTCGCGCGACCGGGTGGGCTCGAAGGCCGCGTCGGACAGCGGCAGCCACGAGACCCGCGCGTCCATCTCCGCGATCAGCTCGGACAGGCGGACGACCGGGTCCAGGGAGACGAACAGGAACTTGCCCCAGGTCCCGAACGGCACGTGGGCGAGGTGGTCCGCGGGCGACGGAAACCCTTCGGCGCCGTCGAACTCCGGCATGGACAGGAATCTTCCGTCCAGGGAGAAGCGCCGGCCGTGATAGCGGCAGCGCATCACCGGCTCGACCCCGGCGTGCTCGCAGAGCAGGGTGCCCCGGTGGGTGCAGACGTTGGACATGCAGTGGAGCTTGTCGGCGGCGTCGCGGGTGAGGACCAGCGGCTCGTCCAGCATCCCTTCGAGGAGGGTGATCGGCTGAACCTGGCCGGGCACCC
>JANOCF010001140.1:0-6167 GCA_031412055.1 Holophagales bacterium
AGCGCTCAAACCCGATCTGGCAGCACCTGTCGCAGCAGACCCGGTTCTCCGAGTACTACCTGCGCGACTTCAAGGGCGGCAAGGGCGGCGTGCTCGAGAACGACAAGGACAACCTCGGCCCGCGCCTCGGCTTCACCTATGACGTCAAGGGCGACGGCCGCCAGCTCCTGCGCGGCGGCTGGGGCATCTACTACGACTTCCCGTACACCAACGCCACCATCCTCTTCCCCTCCGCGGCCGTGCAGTCCAACTACGGCGTGGTCTACAACTTCCACGACGACAACGGCATCAGGAACGCGGACGGGACCTTCTACCAGCCCGGCCAGCCGCTGCCGCCCAACCAGCTCCCCGGCGCCGCCGTGTTCCCGCCCAACGAGGTGGCCTCGCCGACACTCGCGACCCCCTATGCCGGCCAGGGCTCGCTCGGCTACTCCTGGCAGGCGACCAACTGGCTCGGCATCAACATCGAAGCCGTGCGGATCAACTACCGCGACATCCCCTACCGCTTCCGGGCCAACCCCTTCGTGGATGCCAACCGGAACGGCACCAGGGACCCGCTCGAGACCCGCCGCTTCCCGTTCGGCAACTTCCGCATGTGGTACGGCAACGGCCAGGCCAACTACAGCGGCGCCAACCTGAGCGCCCGTGCCCGGATCAGCGACTCGTTCGAGATCCAGGGCTTCTACACCTACTCTGAGACCACGGGCAACGTGCTCTCCGGTGCCGACGAGTTCCGCCTCACCGACGCCGGCCACCAGGCCGACATGGGCGGCGCCCGCCGCGATGTCTCCGCCAATCCGCTCGATCCGCAGTGCGCCCAGTGCTTCGGGCCGCTCAACACCGATGCCCGCCACCGTGTCACCCTGAGCACGGTCTACCGCGCTCCCTTGGGGATCAACGTGTCCGGAATGTTCCGCTTCCGTTCGGCCCTGCCGTACACGCGGTTCTCGGCCACCGACCGCAACGGCGACGGGTACGGGTTCGACCTCCTCGGCCGCGAGGGCGTGAACTCCGGCCGCGGCGACTCGTTCTCGCAGCTCGACCTCCGGCTCTCGAAGGTGTTCACCTTCGCCGACCAGTTCGGCATCGAGATCATCGGCGAGGTGTTCAACGTCTTCAACGAGAAGAACCCGACCCTGTTCGACCGCTTCGGCAGTCCCAATGCCTATGCGGGAGACCCGCTCCAGGGCGAGCAGCGCCTGGCGCAGCTCGGACTGCGGCTCAGCTTCTAGACCCTTCCCGGCTCCTGCCGGGAGGATTCCGGGCGGCGCTTCGGCGTCTCCCGGGGACTCCCGGCGGGGGCTTCCGCTCCGCCCCCGACATCCCCGCCGTCTCCGACAACCTCCTTCACCTCCCGCACCTCCACCGCGTGCTCGTCCGGGACGATCCGCGAGCCGTAGCGCCGGGCGTATACCTGGGTGAACTCCGCGCCGAAGAACAGGATCTGGGTCGAGTAGTAGATCCACAGCAGCAGGATCACCAGCGATCCGGCGGCGCCGAACACGGAAGCGGCGCTGCTGTGCCCCAGGTAGAGACCGATCAGGAACTTGCCGATCGTGAACAGGACGGCCGTGACGGCGGCTCCGACCCACACGTCACGCCAGGCGATCTTCACGTCCGGCAGAAAGCGGAACATCATGGCGAAGAGCAGCGTGATGACCGCCAGGGAGACGACGAAGTTCAGGGCCAGGAAGAGCGTCTCCGCGCCGGGCAGCAGGCCGCTCATGTAGCTGTTGACCGCCGTCAGGCCGGCCGAGACCACCAGCGAGACCAGGAGCAGGAAGCCGATCCCCAGGATCATGCCGAAGGACAGCACGCGGGTCATCAGGAAGCCCACGATGCCCCGGCTCGGCTTCGCCTCCACGTTCCAGATCTTATTGAGCGAGCTCTGGAGCTGCGCGAACAGTCCCGTAGCGCCGAAGAGGACCGTGACGCCCGCGACGATGGTCGCGAGAATCCCCGACTTGTCGCCCTGCTTCGCGGCATTGGCGACCATGCCCTGGATCGCTTCGGCGCCCTGGCGGCCGACGAGCTGATCGATCTGGCCGACGAGCTGGCCCTGCACCGCCTCGCGGTCCCAGACCAGGCCGGCCACGGCGATGACGATCAGCAGCAGGGGTGCGATCGAGAAGATGGTGTAGTAGGCGAGCGCCGCCCCGAGCTGCAGGGCGTCGTCCTCTTTCCATTCCTGAAAGCTCTCTTTGATCATCGAGAGCGCAGGCTTGAGACTCATGGCGACTCCTTCGTGGTGTGTTCTCAAGTCATGGCGCTAAGTCATGGTGCTGTCCGGGGCCCCAGTTTTTCGAACCGGTGCTGGAAGTTCCCAAACTTGAACGTCCATTCCCCGGGGCCCTGGTTCGAGAGGAACGGGCCGTCGAGCAACGGATAGCTTTGCGCCTGCAGCGGGCGGCCGGCGACCGCGGCCCGCTCGCCGGGCACGAACTGGAGGCGGGTGCCGTCGCTGGCGGCGAGGACGATCTCCTCACCCTGGACCACCAGGCGCGCCGCCGACGCGACCTTGTTCTTCCAGGCCTCGTACTCGCCGTGCTCCGCCCGGCGCCCCACCTCCAGGGCGACCGAGGCGGGCTGGCGGCGCGGCACGGCCACCCACGAGCTCTTGAGGCTCTTGGCCTTGCTGTAGTAACCAGGGAAGCGCTCCTGCGCGGGTGCAACGTCCCAGCCTCCCTGCGTCACCAGCGCGACATAGGTGTCGCCGTAGCGGGAGACCAGCAGATCCCCGAGGACCTCCGGCTTGGACCAGGCGGGCGCCAGGTAGGCGTGGCCGAGGGCCTCGCCCGCGCCCAGCCGGGCCAGGACGAGGTTGCGGTGCCCCACGGCCCGGTCCTGCCCCATCCAGCTCTTCCAGCGGTCCTCTTCCGAGTTCGTCGTGCGGCTCCAGAGGTAGACGGGAGCGAACTCCGTCCCCTCGGCGTAGAGGGTGGTCACGATCTCCTGCCCGCCCGACACCTGCAGGCTCATGCCGCTCACCGACTGGGCCGTCCCCAGGATGTAGTCCGGCGTGGCGTAGCTGTACAGCGAGGTGTCGAGGTCCTTGCGCTTGCCGAGCGCGATCCGGCGCCGCGCCTTGACCTCGTAGGGCGCCTGCCGGCGGCGCTCGCCGAGAAGCTGGACCAGGCTGGCCGGCATCTCGTAGCGGCTGACCGGCAGCTCCGGCCGGTCCATGAAGTTGATCCCTTCCGGGTTCCCCTGGCCGTTGGCCATCCAGGCCCACGCGGCCCACGGGGTGCTCCGGTCGCTCAACGCCCAGAAGCTGTAGGTCCGGCTCTTGGGGCCGGCCGGGTAGCCGCCCACCTGCTCCTGCGCCCAGTCGGCGAAGATCAGGTTGAGCTGGCGCTCCGCGAGCGAGCGGACCGCCGCCTGCGGGGCATGGTCGGCCATCTGGAGGAGCGCGGTCACGGAGAGCACCATGTAGCCGGGGCTCTCGGCCTCGTACCAGCCCTCGCGGTCGTGGGCGAGAAGGAAGGACTCGGCGTACGCGCCCCAGCCCTTGGCGGCGGGCGAGTTGGGCGTGCCGGCCACGGTCTGCGCGGCCAGGCTGCGCGCCATCGTCACCATGCGCTGGTTCTCGGTCTCCTTGAAGGCCCAGGGGTTCCGGATCGCGTCCGCCGCCGGAGGCGGGGCTGCCGCGGACACCTCGGTCCGCAGGCGGGCCGCCAGCTCGGGCGGCAGGACGCCGGCGTACTGGAGGGCGATCCGCTGCAAGGGGAGCTGGGCGCGGGCACACTTGCCGTTCCCCCAGCGGCCCGCGCAGGCGTCCAGGGCACCGGTGGCCCAGCGGATCGCGTCCGTCCGGCGCTGCGGCGCGTCGGCCTTGCCTTCGGAGGCCAGGGCGGCGGAGGCCAGCGCGCCGGCCGCGAGCGCCTGCTGGAACTGCGGGCCGAGCTGGCCTCCCTTGCCCTGCCTGCTCTCCATGCGCCGAAGCTGATCGGCCCCGATCTCGAGGTAGCGGGCCTGCCGCGGAGCCAGCGTCTTGCCGGCATTGGCGGCATTGCCGGCATTGGCGGCGTTCGCGCTCCAGGCGGCGAAGCCTCCCGCTGCGAGAGTGCCGAAAGCGATCACCAGGGCCGCCAATCCGGCGGGCCGCCGTGTCCTTGCCTTGGGATCTGTCATCTGTTTCATTCTTGCTCCGTGGCGCACGGCTTGCACGCCGGAAGGCGTCTTATGCAGGATCGAGGCCGTCCGGGCCTCCTTCTCCGGCGAGGGATGGGCCCGGCCGAACATGGTTCTTGCAAGGGTCTACGTTTCAGGACCGGCCGGCGTTGGGTTGGAGCCGGATCCCGAGGAGCCCATGGAGCTGATTGACCTACTCAAGATCTTCGCCGTCATCGCCGTTTGTGCCCTGGTGCTCGCGGCGGTGGTGCTCACTTACGCGATACGCAAGCTGCGCCGCATCCGCCTCCCCGCGGACGCGGACTTCTTCACGGCCGTGCGCGCCGTCCCCTTCTCCCTGGTGGTAGGCCTGGACCTGCTCGATCTGGCGCTGGACGTCTTCTCAGCCCCGATCATGTGGATGATCCTCGACCGCACGGGCCTGAAGGCACTGCGCAACACCGCGGCCTTCGAGGCGCTGATCCCCATCACCGGGCCGATCCCGACGATGACCATCGCGTGGCTGGCGGCCCGGGCGTTCAACCTCGGGCGGGCCTACGATCCCAACGTCATCGAGACCCGGCAGGTGGGCCCCAACGAGTACGCACCCCGTGCGGGCAGCCGCTGATGCAGCCATCGGAGCCAGCCCGGCCATGAAGACCTGCGTAATCCTGAACCCCAACGCGGGGAGCGTGGACGAGACCACCGAGCTCGAGAAGATGCTGGGAGAGCTGCCGGACACGTCCGTGCTCCTGACCCAGAGCGCGGGCGATGCCGAGCGGCTCGCGCGCGAAGCGGTCCAGAGCGGTGCGGAGCTGGTCGTGGCGGCCGGCGGGGACGGAACCCTGAACGAGGTCCTCAACGGCCTGTCGGAGGACTTCGGCCAGGCCGCGCTCGGCCTCATCCCCCTGGGCACGGGCAACGACTTTGCCCGTTCGATCGGCCTGACCGGCCTGGAGGTCGCCCTCGCCGCGCTCAAAGCGGAGCGGTTCCGCTCCGTGGACGTGGCCCGCGCCACGATTGGAGGGGGCGGAAAGACGGGCGGGGAGACGTGCCGCTGCTTCCTGAACATGTCGGCCGGCGGGTTCAGCGGCGAGGTCAGCGAGCGAGCGAGCGACGCGAAGGACCTCTGGGGTCCGCTGGCCTACATGCGGGCGGCGATCGGCGCCCTGCCGGACCTGAAGGGCTTTCTCACCAAGATCGTCCTCAACGGGGCGGAGACGCTCCAGCTCGAGACCTACAACATCGTGATCTCGAACGGCCGCTACGTGGCGTCGGGCATTCCGGCGGCCCCGAAGGCGGTTCTGGACGACGGGCTCCTCGACGTGATGATCTCGCCCGCAGCGACGCTGCCGCAGCTCGCGGTGCTCGTCCCCGCGGTCCTCCTGGGGCGCCACACGGAGAGCGACCTCCTGCTCTTCCGGCGGGCGACGCGGGTCGAGATCGACTGCGATCCGCCCATGGCGTTCAACGTGGACGGAGAGATGATGAGCGAAGGCCCGGCCCGCTTCGAGATCCTCCCCCGGGCGCTGCGGGTGATCGTCGGCCCGGTGCTGGAGGAAGGTACGTTCAGCGCCACGGAAGGCGAGGCTCAAGCCGTCCCGGGCTGAAAGCGCTTCTCGAGCTCCCGGCACAGCTTGTCGAACGACGGCGATCTCTCCCTGCACAAAGCGAGATCCATCTTGCTGGTCATCGCCGGCTGGTCGATGGTCTCGCTGTACTTCACACCCCGAAAGTGCCGCTGAATCCAGGCTTTCCCCACCCTTTGATCCTCCGGATGCTCAGGTACGACTTCGCCCGTTAGCTCCAGGTACTCGCCGAGGGAGCTTGCCGCCGCAACAAACCAGGTTTCGTACTCCACGTTGGCGACGACACAGGAAATGTCCATGTCCGACCGTTGATCCCTGGCCATCTCCAGCAGGCTGGGTCCTAACTCGCAGGGAAGGTCCTCGTCCGCATCCACCAGGATGAGCACCATGCCGCGATCGTCCCGCTCTCCCTCTCTCAGCTTGAGGACGGCGAGATCAACCGCTCGGCCCAGATCGGAACGCTGGACG
>JANOCF010001141.1:0-3825 GCA_031412055.1 Holophagales bacterium
GCGGCGAGCAGGTGCAGACCGCCGGCCGGGTGTCGCGCGCTCCCGTCGTGACCATCATGGGCCACGTCGACCACGGCAAGACGTCGCTGCTCGACTCGATCCGCTCCACGCGGGTGGCCGAAGGCGAGCACGGCGGCATCACCCAGCACATCGGCGCCTGCCAGGGGCAGGTCAACAACCGGAAGGTGGTCTTCCTCGACACCCCGGGCCACGAGGCGTTCACCATGATGCGGGCCCGCGGCGCCAAGGTGACGGACATCGTGGTGCTCGTGGTCGCGGCCGACGACGGCGTCATGCCGCAGACGGTGGAGGCCATCGACCACGCCCGCGCCGCCAAGGTGCCGATCGTGGTGGCGATCAACAAGATCGACAAGCCCAACGCCAACCTCGACCGCGTGAAGCGCGAGCTCTCCGACCGCGGGCTGATGCCCGAGGACTGGGGCGGCGACACGGTCATGGTGCCGGTTTCGGCGGTCAAGAAGGACGGAATTCCCGAGCTGCTGGACATGATTCTGCTCACCTCGGACCTGCTGGAGTCCAAGGCCAATCCCGAGCTCGCCGCTCAGGGCGCGGTCCTCGAAGCGCGCAAGGAGGTCGGCCGCGGCATCGTCGCCACCGTCCTGGTGCAGAACGGCACGCTCAAGGTGGGCGACATCTTCGTCTCGGGCTCGGTCTGGGGCAAGGTGCGGTCGATGAGCGACGACGCCGGCAAGCGGGCGAAGGAGGCGGGTCCGTCCACGCCGGTCGAGGTGACCGGCTTCAACGACCTGCCGGATGCCGGCGACCTGCTGCAGGTGGTCGAGGACGAGTCCAAGGCGCGCGGCATCGCCGATTACCGACAGATCGAGCAGCGGCGGCGCGAGCTCGCCCCGGCCCACGGCCGGCTCTCGCTGGAGCAGCTCTTCACCCGCATGCAGGAGGGTGACGTCAAGGAGCTGGCGGTGGTCGTCAAGGCCGACGTGCAGGGCTCTCTCGAAGTTCTGCGCGACGCGCTAACCAAGGAGAGCACCGAAAAGGTCAAGGTGCAGGTGCTTCACGCCGGGATCGGGGCCATCTCGACCAACGACGTGCTCCTCGCCTCGGCCTCCAAGGCCATCATCATCGGCTTCAACGTGAGGCCGGAGCGCGCTGCCGTCGAGCTCGCCGAGAAGGAAGAGATCGACGTCCGCCTGCACACGGTCATCTACGAGCTGATCGACGAGCTGCGCAAGGCCATGACCGGCCTGCTCGACCCGACGTTCCGCGAAGTGTCGTCCGGACGCGCCGAGGTCCGCGACACCTTCAAGGTGCCCAAGATCGGGACGATCGCCGGCTGCCACGTGATCGACGGGGTGATCCCCCGCACCTCCGCCATCCGCCTGCTGCGCGACAACCGGGTGATCTACGAAGGCAAGATCTCCTCGCTGCGGCGCTTCAAGGACGACGTCTCCGAGGTCCGCTCCGGCTTCGACTGCGGTATCGGTCTCGAGCGTTTCCAGGACCTCAAGCCTGGCGACATCATCGAGGCCTACTTCAGCGAAGAGGTGGCGCCCGTTCTCTAAGTCTTCCGGGGGTGGCTCCCACCACCCCCGGTCGCACCCCGCCGCCGTGTGAGGGGGAGCTGTTTTCATGTCCATGACCATCGGGGTTTCCAGCTTTGAGCTGCATCTTCATTCGAGCCGCAGCCTGAAGGACAAGCGGCGGGTCGTGAAGTCGCTGGTGGACCGCATCCACCAGCGGTTCCGGGTCTCCATCGCGGAGACCGACTTCCACGACCTGCACCAGCGGGCGGAGATCTCGATGGCGGTGGTCACGAACGGCGAGAGCGAGATGGAGATGCTGATGGAAGAGGTACGGAGTCTGGTGGAGGCGGTGCCCGAGCTGTATCTGACCCGCTGGGATCCACAGATCCTGGAGGGCATGGAATGACCCGGAGGACCGATCGTATGTCGGACCTCCTGCGGGCCGAGCTCTCCGAGCTCATCCTGCGGGAGACGAGGGACCCCCGCATCAAGCTCGTCAGCGTGACGGGGGTCGAGGTCACCAGCGATATGCGGCGCGCCATCGTGCGCGTCTCGGCGCTGGGCGAGGAGGAACAGCGTGAGGCGGCCGTCGAAGCCCTGCGCCACGCCAAAGGTTTTCTGCGCACGGAGCTGGCACGCCGGCTCCGCACGCGGACGACTCCCGAGCTCGTTTTCGAGCTCGACCGTGGCGCCGAGCACAGCCAGAAGATCTCGGACATCCTGGAGAGCTTAAATGGGCGGGATGAAAGCTCCTGAAGACTTACTGAAGAAGATTCGGCAGGGCAACCGGTTCCTGCTGACCAGCCACATCAACCCCGACGGCGACGCCATCGGCTCGGCGCTCGGTCTCGCGCGCCTCCTCCGCCGCATGGGCAAGGGGGCTGTGGTCTGGAATCACGATCCGACACCCACCGTGTACCGGCCGCTGCCCGGCAGCGAGCGGATTCACGTGGGCGAGGAGCCGCCGGCCGGCTTCCCGGACATGTTCGACGCCATCATCGTGCTGGAGTGCCCGAGCCCGGACCGTACCGGGATCGAGCAGCACCTGTCGGTGCGGCCGGTGATCAACATCGATCACCACCTGGGCAACCAGCACTACGGCGCGGTCAACTGGGTCGACTCCGCGGCTCCGGCCGTGGGCGAGATGGTCTACCGGCTCTCCCAGGGGCTCAAGCTGGGCCTCGATCCGGAGACGGCGAGCTGCCTGTACCTGACCCTGGTCACGGACACGGGCGGCTTCCGCTTCTCCAATGCCACTCCGGCCGCGTTCGAGGCGGCCGCCTCCCTGGTGCGCGACGGCGCCCACCCGGAGCAGGTCTCGCAGTGGCTCTACGAGAGCCAGCCGCTGCCGGTCGTCCGGCTGGCCGGCGAGATGCTCCGGACGCTTGAGGTCCACGAGGGCGGGCGGGTCGCGACGGCCCGGCTCACCCCGGAGATGTTCGCGAGCGTCGGCGCCTCTCCGGGCGACTCGGAAGGGCTGATCGACTTCCCGCGTTCGGTCGCCGGGGTCGACGCGGTGGCCCTGATCCGCCAGCGCGACGATGGCTCGCACAAGGTCTCGCTGCGCAGCCGCGGCGAGGTCGACGTCGAGAAGGTCGCCCGGCATCACGGCGGCGGCGGGCACCGCAACGCTGCCGGCTTCGTGCTGGAGGGCGACGGCGAAGAGGTTCGGCAGAAGGTGGTGGCCGCGCTGGCGGGGGCTCTCGCCATCCCCGCGGAGGCAGCCGCATCGGCGGTTGCATCTGCCAGTAGCGCCGAAGGCGAAGCCGGGGCGTGAGGGCTGTCGCTTGGACATGAAAGACGGTCTGCTGTTGGTGGACAAGGAGCCGGGGCTCACTTCGCACGACGTCGTGCAGAAGGTGCGCCGGCTCCTGAAGCAGAAGAAGATCGGCCATTGCGGCACGCTCGACCCCGACGCCACGGGGCTCCTGCTGCTGACGCTCGGCACCGCGACGCGGCTCACCCGCTTCCTGATCCGGGCTCCCAAGGTGTACGAAGGGGTCATGCAGCTCGGCTCCGCCACGGACACCTATGACGCGTCGGGCCAGGTGACGAGCCAGGCTTCACCCGAGGCCGTGGCCGCCCTCACCCGGGAGGCCGTTGCCGAGGGCATGGCGAAGTTCGAGGGGACGATCGAGCAGAGACCGCCCGCCTACTCCGCCAAGAAGGTGCAGGGGGTGAAGTACTACGAGCTGGCGCGCAAGGGCGAGGAGGTGCCGGACGAGCCCAAGGAGGTCACCGTCTACGAGTACGAGCGGGGCCTGCTGTACCGGGAGGGCCGGCTCGACCGGGTTGGACGCGACACCATCGGGGCCGGTGTAGT
>JANOCF010001142.1:0-8748 GCA_031412055.1 Holophagales bacterium
GCTCTGCCTCCTTTTCTTCCTACTGCCTGGGGAGCCAATTCAGCGGGATGCTCCGGCTCCACGGGCAGGCGACCGGGCTCGCAGACGCTGAAACCTCCCCGCTGGACCCCGAGGTAGGAGGTGGGCGTGCCCGTCAGCGCCAAGGAGATACCGGCCATCAGGACCATGCAGAGCGCCGCTCCGGCAAGCCAAGAGCCGGCCGTCTTCCACTGCCGATTCCGGACATAGGACCACATCGGAGCAATCCCGATGGCCGCGATCATCGGCTTGTTGTAGACCGCGAGGGCCAGCGCCGCTCCGGAGAGCGCCGCGAGCACGAGGCTCCTACGGTCCGTCCATCCTGTCGCCTCGTCCCGGGGCATTCCGAAGAAGAGGCAGGCGGCGACCGCCGCCATGTTGAACACCTCGGGCTGGATCCAGAAGATGTACGAGAACCCGGCGCTCAGCAGGAAGAAACCCGACGAGTAGAGGGCGGCGGTCCCGTCCGGGTTGAAGCGGGTCAGATAGATCGATCCCATCCAGATCATCGCCACGGTCAGCAGCATGTTGAAGAAGAACAGGCCGTCGGCCCCGAAAAGCCCGGCAAAGGGGGCCGCGAAGAGCGAATAGATGTACGGCTTGCCGTAGTAGGTCGTCTGCCAGCCATCCCGCGTCATCAGGATCAGGTTGTTGACCGGCTGGTAGGGGAACTCCTGGAAGAGACGGTCGATGTCCCGGACCTCCACCTGCAGGTCGCCGTCCTGGGCCAGGCTGAGGGCCATCAGGTAGTAGGCGGACTCGTCGGCCTTGAGATGGGTCGGGAGCCCGGGCTTGCCCAGCGCCAGCGGGAGCAGGAGCAGGAAGAGCGATAGGGAGACGAGGGTCAGACGAACGGAGGAGCTCACTGCGGGGGAGTCTAACGCATGGTAGATTCCTCCCGGTGTTTCCGCTGCCCTACGAAAGCGCGTTGCGGGCCGGGACCGTCCCCCGGGCCAAGGAGCTGGTCAAGGGACTGCTGTCCGCCAGCGCCCTGCCGCTCGGGAGCGTCATCCGGGTAGCCACGGCCGAGCCGGCCATCGCTCTCACCTTCGACGACGGTCCCCATCCCGAGGATACCCCGCCCCTCTTGGAGCTTCTGGAGCGCCACGGAGCCCGCGGAACCTTCTTCATGGTGGGCAAGAGCGCCCGCCGCTGGCCCGACCTGGTGAAGAGGGTTGCGGAGGGCGGGCACGCGGTCGCCAATCACACCTGGGACCACCTCTCCATGCCCCTGCTCGCCGGGCGCTACCGGCGCAGTCAGATCGAGTGGTGCGCCGAGGCCCTCGCTCCCCATGGGACGCCCCTGTTCCGTCCTCCCTACGGAGAGCAGAGCCTGGGCTCGCGCCTGGACGTGCTCCGCACCGGCCACGACGTGATCTGCTGGGATGTGATCGCCGAGGACTGGCGGGACGACCCGGCCGAGGTCCTGCTGGCCCGGATCTACCGCCGGCTCCGGCGGGGGAGCATCGTCCTGCTCCACGACACCCTCTACACCTCGGCGGAGGAGGGCTGGCGCGACCGTGCCCCCATGCGAGACGCGGTGGAGCAGCTCCTGGTGGAACTCAAGGACCGCTTCCGCTTCGTGACCGTGCCTGAGCTGCTGAAGCTCGGCCGGCCTTTCCGCTGGCACTGGTACGAGCCGGCCAAGCTCGATTGGCACAAGCGGGTGCGATAGGAGGTCAGCTCTCGCGAGCCGCGAGCACCTCGTGCGGCTTCGGGTCCGTCTTCAGCCCTTCGCGGATGCCCTTGAGCTTGGCCACCGCCGCGGCCTGGTTGCCCTTCCTCAATTCGCGGAGGAAGGCCACTCCAAAGGCAGCGGTGGAGAAGACGAAGAAGGTGAGCCAGTTCCAGGGCTTGGCGTAGCGCCGGGCGTAGAGCGCGCTGCTGCGGCCGAAGAGGAAGTTTCTTCCCGGGGTGTAGCCGCCCGTGGTGTAGGAGACCATGTGGTAGAGCACTGCCCGGTGCACGTAGACGCAGCGGAAGCCCTTCTGCTTGACCCGTGTGCAGAAGTCCGCGTCGTCCACGCAGATGAAGAAGATCGGGTCCCAGACCCCGGCCGCCTCGCCCGCCGACCGCTTGATCAGGATGGCGCAGCCGTTGATGTAGTCCACCTCGGCGTCCCGGTCGTACTGGCCGCGATCGATCTTGCCGTACCCGCGTTCGCGGGTGATGGACTCCCGGAAGCGGAGGATGCCGCCCGCGGACCACAGGCGCTGGCGGTCGCCATGGAAGTAGCACTTGGGGCCGACCACGCCGATCCGTGGATCGCTCTCCGCCACCTCCACGAGCCGGTCGAGCATGTCCGGCTGGACCTCGATGTCGTTGTTGAGGAGCAGGACGTAGTCGTACCCGTTCTCGAAGGCCCAGCGGAACCCGGCCGCGTAGCCCGACGAGCTGCCCTTGTTGACCTCTACCCGGAGCTGCTTCAGGTCGGGATAGGCCTGCGCCAGCGCCGCGGCCGAGCCATCGGCCGAGGCGTTGTCGAGGACGACGAGGTCGAAGTTGGGATAGGTCATCTTCCGCAGGCTCTCCACGGCCTGAAGGGTGACTTCCTTCCCGTTATAGTTGACGACAACGGCCGCGACTCGCGGCAGGGTGGCTGACATGGACAAGGATTCAACCACAGGCAACGCCTCTGAGACCAGCTTTGGCGTCCGCCCCGGGAGCGACCCCAGGGATCGCCTCAGACTCTTCGATGAGGGGACTCAGCGCCAGCGTGAGCGCGAAAAGGGACGAGACGTGCCTACTCGTACTACGGAGGGGCGTGGGTGGAAACGGGAAGATCTATACGATCGTGACGAAGATCGCTAGTACCTCGTCACAGCCCCATTGATGGATAGCGTTCATGTAGGGGCGGCCCTTGTGGCCGCCCTCCGGGAAGTAGTCGCCCTCCAGATGGGGCACCCACAAGGGGTTCCCCTACA
This sequence comes from Holophagales bacterium, assembly GCA_031412055.1. Taxonomy (GTDB): domain Bacteria; phylum Acidobacteriota; class Thermoanaerobaculia; order Multivoradales; family UBA5704; genus DATMER01. The sequence goes on from JANOCF010001142.1 coordinate 2,943, forward strand.
GAGGATCCATCTTTTCCAGCGTGACAGGGCACTGGTTACTTTCCGCCCCGCGTTCCCGTCCCACCCAGGAAATCCACCGCGAGGTTCGCCATCGCCCTGACTCCCACGAGCAGGGCGTCCTCATTCACGAAGAAGCGCGGGGAGTGGTTCGGCTCGGCCTCTCCGAAGCCCACGCCGGGCTTGTTGATGCCCAGGAAGAAGTACATTCCGGGGACGTGCTCGCGGAAGAAGGCGAAGTCCTCCGAGACGGTCACGGGCGGGAAGTCCACCAGACCCGTTCCGGCCACTCGGCGCAGCGTCGGCTCCATGGCTTTCGTCAGGGCAGGATCGTTGGTGTTCGGCGGCGAATAGGAACTGAAGGTCACCTCGGCCGTGGCTCCCGCGGACTCGGCGATCGAGGTCACCGTGCGGCGGATGCGCTGCATCAGGTCGTCCTTCTTCGGCGGGTCCAGGTAGCGGACCGTGCCCTCCATTACCACCTCGTCCGGCAGGATGTTGCTCCGCACGCCTCCATGGATCATGGCGATCGAGATGATGTTCGGCAGCGTCGGATCCACCTGGCGGTTGGGGATCAGCTCCAGGGCCAGCACCATCTGCGCGGCCAGGACCACGGGATCGATCCCCAGCCATGGCAAGGCCGCGTGGGTCTGCCGCCCTTGGACTGTAATCTTGAGGTTCTCCTCGCCGGCGTGCGTCGGGCCGGAGCGATAGGCGATCACTCCGGCTGGAAACGCGGCCAGGTGCAGGGCGAAGATCGCGTCCGGCTTCGGTCCTTCCAAAACCTTTTCGGCCACCATCATCCTGGCGCCGCCTTCCTCACCTTCGGGGGCCCCTTCCTCGGCGGGCTGGAAGATCAGCTTCACCGTACCGGGCAGGCTGGCCTTCATGCCGGCCAGGATCTCGGCCACGCCCATCAGGATCGCCGTGTGGCCGTCGTGCCCGCACGCGTGCATGACCCCCACCTGCTGGCCCTTGTAGTCCGTGCGGACCTTGGAAGCGAAGGGGAGATCCACCTCCTCGGTCACCGGCAGGGCGTCCATATCGGCCCGGAGGGCCACGACCGGACCGGGTTTGCCGCCTTTGAGCACCCCCACGACTCCGGTGTGGGCGATCCCGGTGCTCACCTCGTAGCCGAGTCTCTTCAGGTGAGCAGCCACGAGCGCGGCCGTGCGGGTCTCGCGGTTGCCAAGCTCCGGGTTCTGGTGGATGTCCCGCCGCCATTCGATCACCCGGGGCATCACCTCCCCGGCGCGGCGGTCAGCCTCTTTTCGGAGGGCTTCGAGATCCTGTGCGGCGACAGGGGCGATCGAGAGGAGAAAGAGCAGGGTAGCGAGAGTTGGGCGTAGCACGGCGGGAGACGTTAGCACACGGCATGTCGGGAACAGTGGACGGCGCCTGCCGGCACCCACCGGCAACCGCCGGCACTCGCCTCGGGGTAGAATCTTGCCGGAGCCCTCGATCGCCATGCGATGCATCTTTCTTCTTGCCTTCCTTCTCTTCGGGTACGCGTGCGCTTCCGCGCCCGAGCACTACCACGAGGTGGCTCCCTCCGTCGGCCGGCTGTCGGTCAAGGGGGGGCAGCTCTACTACGAGGTGGCCGGCGAGGGTCCGCCCTTGATCCTGGTGCACGGCGGCTTCGGCGACCGGCGGATGTGGGATCACCAGTTCCAGGCCCTGGCGGACAACTTCCGCGTGGTGCGTTACGACCATCGCGGCTTCGGCGGCTCACCAGCCCCGGACAAGGCCTACTCCCCGGTGGACGATCTCCTCCGGCTGATGGATCACCTGCAGATCCGGCGCGCCCACCTGATGGGGAACTCGATGGGCGGGGCGCTCGTCCTCGACTTCGCCCTGCTCCATCCCGAGCGGGTGAGGCGGGCCGTGGTGGTCTCCAGCGGAGCGAACGGCTACCCATACACCGACAAAGAGGTGGAGAGCGTCACCTTCGTCTTCAAGGCGGCGCAGGATGAGGGACTGGAGCGAGCCGCCTGGCTCTGGCTCCAGCACCCCATGGTGACGGTGGCGAGCACCGATCCCGACGTGGCGCCGAAGCTCCGGACCATGGTGGAGGAGAACCGGGGCGTCTTCCTGATGCGTCACTGGCCCTCGGAGCGGATCGAGCCGTCCACCTGGCAGCGGCTGAGCCGCATCCGTCCGCCGGTGCTCTTCATCCTGGGGGAGCGCGACACTCCGCTGGTCCGCAAGGTGACCGAGGAGACGCAGCGCAAGGTGCCCGCCTCCGAACTGGTTGTCCTCTCCGACACCGACCATCTTCCCCAGATGGAGAAGCCGGACGAGTTCAACGCCCTGGTCCAAAAGTTCCTCGGCGCCCGCTGAGCCCTCACGAAACACTTCCGCCCATCCGGACACCTCAGGAAACGGTTGTTCGATGGGATGCTATGATTCTCGGAGATCCGAAGGAGAGATTACCTCTGTACGCGCGCAGGCAGCGCTCACGCCAAGTGAGCGCGCGGTACGTCATCCCATGAAGTAGCCCACCCCCATGACCGAGACACTCCTTGAATCGACGCTGGCCCCCGGCAAGGCCTTTGAAAGACGCGTGGGCATGCTCTTCGAGCTGCTCGGCTACCACGTCGAGCCCAACCGCCTCATCGCCGGCCGGCAGGTCGACCACTTCCTCGAAGACCGCAGCGGACCGCTCTCCCGGCTCTACATCGTCGAGTGCAAAGACCAGGCGAACCCGGTCAACACCGCTCAGTACGACACCTTCCGCGGCCGGCTGACCACCGCCCGCCACGAGATCTCGCCCAAGCTGCGCGGCATCCTCGTGGCCAGCGTCGGCTTCGTCAAGGAGGCCAAGGCCCAGGCCCGGCACGAAGACATCGAGCTCCTCACCATCTCCGAGCTGGAGAGCTCCGTCATCGACTTCCGGCAGTACGCCCGCGACCTCATCCGCCGGCTGGCTCCCGAGCCGGCCCTGACCCACTTCGTGCCTCCGCGCCTCGTGCGCGAGCACGCCGCCGTGTCCGAGCCCGCGGCGTCCCTGGTGGGCTCGTGGCTCGCGGATTCCGAGGCCAACCAGCTCACTCTCCTGGGCGACTACGGCACGGGCAAGACAACTTTTCTCAAGCACCTGGCCCTCGACCTGTCCCGGCGCTACGAGCGCGAAGTCATCGAGGGCGGCGCCCGCGGGCGCGTCCCCGTCTTCATCGATCTCAAGGACTACACCCAGGCGCTCTCGCTCAAGCAGATCATCCTCGACCTGCTGGACAACCACGGCATCCGCGCCGCTTCCTACGCCGCCTTCGAGTACGTGCTGCGCGAGGGGCAGGTCCTGCTCATCCTCGACGGCTTCGACGAGATGGCCAGCCGCGGGAACTACCGCGTTACGCTGCGCAACTTCCGCGAGCTCAACCGCAGCGCCCTGGGCCGCGCCAAGATCATCCTCTCCTGCCGCAGCCACTACTTCACCGACCATCGCGACGTGCAGAAGTTCCTGGGCCGGCCGACTTCCCAGGAGGCGCCCGTCTTCTACACCGACCTCTACCGCGAGATCGCGGGGCGGCCCAACTTCCTCATCACCTACCTCCAGGAGTTCGACTCCGATCAGGTTTCGACCTACCTGGAGAGCCGCTGCGGCCGCCAGGCCTGCCGCGTCCGCGACTTCATCACCAACACCTACAACCTGGAGGAGCTGTCGCGCCGGCCGGTCCTGCTGGACATGATCGTCACCTCGGCGGACAGCCTCCAACGGCAGACCGAGCCGGTGACCCCGGCCATCCTCTACCGCATCTACACCGACATCTGGCTCTCCCGCAACGACTGGAGCACCATCCTCGACGTCGAGACCAAGCGCGATCTCCTGGAGTGCTTCGCGGCCAAGGCCATCCACGAGGCGGACGCCCAGCTCCACTACTCCGAGATCCCCGGCCTGATCCGCGCCTGGCGCTCGGGCATCAACGGCCTGGACGAGGAAGAGATCGACCGCGAGCTGCGCGCCGCGACCTTCCTGGTGCGCGACCAGGGAGGGCACTACCGCTTCTCGCACCGCTCTTTCCTGGAGTTCTTCTATGCCCGCCACCTGGTGAGCGCGGCCGAGAGGGGAACCCTGGACGTCTGGGCCGGAGCGCCCGCACGCGCCGAGATCTACCGCTTCGTCCAGGACCTGCTCGCCCCTCCTGACCAGCGGTCGGCCCTGGGCTGGCTCCTCGGCCTGGCGAAGGACCCTGCCGGCGACGTCAGGGCCCGGGGCCACGCCGTGAAGTGCATCGGGCGGGTTCTGGATCCCCGGGTGCCCGAGGTGCTGCTGGAGATCATGCGGACGCCGGGCGAATCCCAGCTCCGCTGCTTCGCGACCACGGCCCTGGGCCACCACCGCCGTCCCGAAGTGGTGGCGGCGCTGATTTCGGTGGCCCGGGACGGGGACGAGAATGTCTGGGTGCGCGCCAACGCGCTTCTGGCCCTGGTGAGGGTGGACATGGTGGAGGCGAGGGCTTTCCTTCTGCCCCTCCTGGAGCACGGTGAAGGGGAGCGGCCCCTCTGGACTCCCGAGATCAAACTGATCTTCCGGGCCGTGCACACGATCTCCAACATGGATCTGGTGCGCGCCTGCATCCGCTTTGCCCGGAGGCGGCGGGACTACCCGAAGATCATCCGGCTCGGCCTGGAGCTCTGCGCGGCCCGTCCCTGCGACGAGGGCGAGGCGCTCAGCCGGGAGGTCCTGGAGAGCACGGAAGACCTGGGTATGGCCCAGACCGCCTTTGCCGCGCTCCCCCTGGAGGCGAAGCGTTCGCTCCTTCCTCGGGTCATCCACCTGCTGGAGGAGTGGCCAAAGCATCCGGAAGCCCGTCCGCTGCTGCTCGCCCTGCGGGGGCTGCGCTGCGACGAGGTGTCGGACTTCCTCCTGCGCGTGATCGGGGAGAGCCACGTGCCGCTCCGCGGCTACCTCAAGGGCTACCTCCACAGCCCTCTGGAGCTGCAGGCCCTCGAGGTCCTGAGCGAGGACTACCCGGAGCTGCTGTCCGCGCGCGCCCCCGTCTGGATGAGCCAGCACCGCAGCCACGGATTCAAGGTCCACCTGGCCCAGGCCTACGTCCGGCAGCATCCGCCGGAGGGCGAAGAGATGCTGCGCTCGCTCCTGCTCGCCCGCCGGCAGCGGGTGGCGCACAAGCTGAGCCTTCTGGACATCTTCACGCGGGAGTACCGGGAGTCGTTCCGGGACCTGGTGCGGGAGCTCTGGCCGCGCGAGCCCGCCAACATGGTGAAGCGCCACGCCCTGGAACTGCTGCTCCAGGTGGACCGGGAGGCGGCGATCGAGCTGATGCTCGGCGAGGGCATCTGGGAGAACCGGGTCGGTACGCGGATGGCGGTCTGCACGACCCTGGCCTCCGTCAACCGGGAGGAGGCCACGGGCGCGCTGCTGGAGCGGCTGCGCCAGGATCCGTCCGTCTGGGTGCGCCTCCAGGCCCTGCGCAGTCTCGCGTCGCCGGGCCGGCGGCTCGAGCGGCAGCAGGTGACCGAGGCCATGCAGGGGGAGAAGGATCCCGGCGTGCTGGCCCTGCGCGCGCAGCTCCTGGGCGTCTGAGGAGGGCGCTCCGCGTGGTACCCTGTCCTCTCATTCAAGACACACCTGAGTCACTCTGAGGAGGGATTCGTATGCGGCACCAGGCTCGTCGTTCCGCCCGCGGTATCTCCGGCATCTCCGGCATTGCCTGCGTTGCCTGCGCCATGGCCCTCGGTCTCCTGCTGGGCTGCCAATCGCCCGCGACCGCGCCCGAGCCCCCGACCGATACCGCGACCGCGCCCGCAACCGCGCCGGTCCGGGAAACGGTTGCCCCGACGAAAG
>JANOCF010001143.1:0-7835 GCA_031412055.1 Holophagales bacterium
GCGATAGGGCAGCTCCAGGATCTCCAACACCCTTTCGGCTTGGCCTGTCAGCTCTTCCAGCGCGGCGTAGCTCGTCTCAGCGCTGGTAAGCTGGACCAGCTCCACCTTGTTGAACTGGTGCTGGCGGATCAGGCCGCGCACGTCCTTGCCGTACGACCCCGCCTCGCTGCGGAAACAGGGGGTGTACGCCGTGTAGCGGACCGGCAGCCGCGACTCGTCCAGGATCTCGTCGCGGTGGATGTTGGTCACCGGGACCTCGGCCGTGGGGATCAGGTAGTACGGATGCCCCTCCAGATGAAAGAGGTCCTGCTCGAACTTCGGGAGCTGGCCGGTGCCGACCAGGCTGTCGCGGTTGACGATGAACGGCGGCAGGACCTCGGTGTAGCCGTGACGGCCGGTGTGGAGGTCGAGCATGAAGGAGATCAGGGCGCGCTCCAGGCGCGCACCCGCTCCGAAGTAGACGGTGAAGCGGGCGCCCGTGATCTTGGCGCCGCGCTCGAAGTCCAGGATGCCCAGCGCCGGCCCGAGGTCCCAGTGGGCCTTGGCCTCGAAGTCGAACCGGCGCGGCTCGCCCACGGTCTTCTCGACATGGTTGGCCGACTCGTCCCGGCCCACGGGCACGCTCTCGTGCGGCAGGTTGGGGATCCTCTGCTCCACGTCCAGAACCTCGGGATCGAGGGTCGCCAGGCGGGTCTCGATCTCCTCGATGCGGACCTTCATCCGGCCAACTTCGGCCATCGCTTCGGAGGCGTCCCCCTTCTGCTGCTTGATCTTGCCGATCTCGCGGCTGGCTTCGTTGCGCTGGCGCTTCAGCTCCTCGACCTCGACCAGAGCCGAGCGCCGCTCGGCGTCCAGCTTCAGCCAGGTGTCCAGGAGGGAAGGGTCCGCGTTCCGGGTTGCCAGGGCCTGCCGAACGCGCTCGGGGTTGTCACGCAAGAGGTCTCGGGAGAGCATGGCGCGGAGTTTATCCCAACGTTTCGGACCGCGCGTCCGTATGGAAAGGGATAACATCGCTCCGGACCACCTTCTATGCGCTACCTCTCTCGTCCGTGACCGCCCGACTCCTGCTCCCCCTGGCCGTCCTGGCGGCGGTGGCGGCCTTCGCATTCCACGAGGGCAACCCGGTGGCCACCGCGGAAGGCCTGTTTCTGGGGGAGATCGCAGCGGTGGTGTTGCTGGCCGTAGCTGCCCTGGCTCCGGCGCCGGCGCTCGAGCTTGGCGTTGGATCAGTCCTGGCGGTCACCGCGGTCTGGGCGCTTCCGTCCGGACCGGGACGCGGCGCGGCGGTGATGCTGGTGCTGACCGCCGCCTTCGCGGTCGCCGCCGTCCGCCGCCTTGGAAAGACCCTGCCGGACCTGCCGCTGTCCGTGGCCGTCCCTCTCGCCTTGGGCGCCCAGTTTCTCCTTCGCAGCGAGCTGCTGTTCGAGTACCCGGGTCCGCGGACGTTCGTAGCCCTGCTGGCGCTGCCCGTTGTGGGCGGGTTGGCTCTCGGGCTCCTCGCTCGGGATCGCGGCGGCCACCTGGCCCTGATCGCCGCCGGGATCGCTCTCCTCCCCGGTCCCGGATGGAATGTCAAAACGACTCTGGGATTGGCCGCCCTCGCGGCGGTCAGCCTGCTCTGGCGGCCGCAGATCGGGCGCCGGCTCGGAGTTGCGCTACAGGTCCTGATCGGGCTCCTGCTCCTCGCGACCGCCCTGCTCGACGCCTACCCGTGGCGCCGCGAGGCGCCTCTGAAAGCCCTGCTCGGGATGCGCCTTCCCTCCGTGGGGACGAGCCTGCTCCCGCCCGAGACTTCGGTCTCCCTCGACCCCGCCAACCCTGCCTGGCAGGCAGATCTCCCCCGCGAGCCGACCTCTTCCATGGTCCTGGAATCCGCCCTGTCGCATGGGGCCGGGCTGGCGGACGGCACGCCCGTGGCCGTTCTGCTCCTCACGGACGGGTCCGGCCGGACGACCGAGCGGATCGTGCGCGCCGGCGAGGACACCGGAGAATGGGCGGCGCGGCGGCCTGATGTCGCTCAAAGTGCCCGCCTGCGCTCGCCCGAGCCCTGGATCACCTGGATCGCCGGAGACTTCTTCGCCCAGCGCTACCGCCTCCGCTGGGATCTTCCTGTTCCTGATCGGTACACCCGTGTGCGGATCGAGCGCAGTCCCGACCTCCCGGCGGAGGTGGCCTTTGCCATCCACCAGGTGGAAGTCCGACGACCGTCCCTGATCCCGCTCGCCGCGGACGACCCCTTCCGCGGGACTCTGCTGGTCCTCCCCCTGATCCTCGCCGGTTTCGCGCTGGTGAACCGGATGGCCGTGCGACGCGGAGCCCTTCCCCTCGACCGTCTGGGTACCGCCGGGGAGCTGGCGGCGCTCGGCTTCCTGGTTCTGCTGGTCCTGGCCCGCCCGCACCTGAACGTGGGCTGGTCCGAGGAGATCCTCGCGGCCGGGCTCTTCCTGGTCCTGGCCCACCGCGTAGCCCGGCAGGTCCGGGTCCTGCGCCCGCTGCTGGGCGAGCGCCTGCCGGACCGTCCCTCGATCGTCTTCTTCCTCCTGCCGCTGGTAGCGTACCTCGCGATCCTGCCGTGGTCCGCCGGGCACCGGCAGCCGGACGGCGACGAGCCCTACTACCTGCTCATCACCCACAGCCTGGCCTACGACCTCGACGCGGACCTCACCAACAACTACGCCCAGGACGACTGGCGCCACTTCATGGAGCGCCCGATCGCGCCGCAGCCCGGCGATCCCGTGGGTCCGGACGGGGAGCTCTACTCGCGCCACAACGAGCTGCTCCCCATGGCGCTGGTTCCGGCCTACCGCATCGCCGGCAGGACGGGCGCGCTCGCCATGATGGCGGCCTTCACCGCGGCGCTCGCCTGGGCCACGCTGCGGCTGGCCCGCCGCTATGTCCGGCCTCTGCCCGGAGAGACTCTCGTCGCCTGGGCGCTCTTCGCGTTCACGCCGCCGCTGCTGCTCTACTCCTACCAGGTCTGGGTGGAGGTGCCGGCGACGCTGCTCCTGGTGGTGGCGCTCGACCGCATCCTGGGAATGGACGGCCAGCGGCGCTGGGACTGGGCGGATTGGCTCGGGATCGGACTCCCGGTCCTGCTGCTGCCGCTGGTCAAGATCCGCTTCATGCTGCTCGCCGCCCCGCTGGTGGCGATGGCCTGGTGGCACGCCGGCCGGCCGCGCAAGCCGATCCTGATCCTGGCGGGCCTGCTCTCGGCACTCGGAGCCGGCATCCTGATCTACAACAGCCTGCTCTACGCGAACCCGCTCAAGATCCACTCCTGGGAGGAGCTGGACCCGCATCACCACACCTGGCTCTCCTACCTCGGCGGCGGGCTCGGACTGTTCTGGGATACGGCCTTCGGACTGTTCGGCAGCGCGCCGGTCTGGATGCTGGTCCTGCCGGCTACGATCCTGCTCGGTATGCACCGGGGGAGCCGCAGCCGCCTGCTCGCCCACCTGGTGGTGCTGACGCTGCCGTACCTGATCATCGTGATCCCGCGCACGGAGTGGTACGGCGGCTGGTCGCCCCCGTTCCGCTACGCCCTGATCGCACTGCCGCTCCTGGCGCTGGCGCTGGTGCCGCTGCTCGCCGGCCGGCGCGGTCCGGGATCGCGGGCGGTGCTGGCCGGGCTGGGAGCGCTGACGCTGGCGCTGACGATCGTCTGGGTCGTGGTCCCCGGCTGGACGTACAGCTTCGCGAACGGCCGGACCTATCCCCTCGACCATCTGAGCGCGCGGCTCGGCGCGGACGTGGCGCGCTTCTTCCCCAGCTCGGTGAGGCCGCGGCCCGCGACCTGGATCTGGCCGCCGGTGTCGCTGGCCGTGGTGGCGCTGGCCTGGTGGCTGCCCGGCCGAAAGCGAATGGAAGAGAGCGCCGCCCTCGCGGGTCTGGCTGTCGTCCTTCTGGGCGCGGCGGCCCTGCCGATCGCGGCTGCGAGGGTGCCCACGCGCACGGTCGAGCTGGAGGACCCGCAGGTCTGGAAGAGCGGCGGGCACATCCATCCCGACCTCTGGATCATCGAGCGGGCGCGCTACGACGGCGGCTGGGTGCTGCGGGTCGGCGAGCAGCTCAAGGTGCCGGTCCGTCCCGGAGGGGGCAGGGTGACGCTCTCGCTCCGCGCCCAGTTCATCCGCAACCAGCCGGTATCGTTCCACCTGGACGTGAAGTCCGGCGACCGGCTCCTCGCGGTCTGGGCTCCGGGCAAGGGCAGGGTCTGGGACGAGATCGTCCTCGGACCGCTGGACTGGCCGGACGGCGAGCCGCTGATCCTCGCGGCGTACGGCCCGCATCCCCCGGGCGCGCTCAACGGGGCGATCCTGGACCGGGTGGAGATGCGGTGGGAGGAGGCGGACGGAGTTGGAAAGACGCTGAATCAGCGGACGAAACGATCCCTGCCGGGAGGAAGGAAATCGCCCGGCTTCTGATCGAACGGATCTTCGACCCGCCTTCCCTCGCGCGTCTTCACAAGGATCTCTCTCAGGCCATCGGAAGCGACGTAGTAGCGTCCACGCCGCTCCCCTTTCGGCACCAGCAGACCCTGCTCGACGAGACTTTTCAAGTCCCGGCTCGCCACCTGGTCGGAAACCTCGGCGATCGGCCGGTACGTGGCGTTGCGGACTCGCAAGCCGTTGGCAGCGTCCGCCAGGGCGAGAATGGTCCGTTCCGGCAGACCTCTCTTGGAGATCTCGAGCTCCAGGGTCTCCCAGAGCCGCTGGATCTCCTTGGTACGCAGGAGAAGCGTTGTCGCCTGCCGGTAGTGGGCGGTCAGGCAGAAGCGGATCCAGGGCCGTGCGTCTCTCCCGGGCTGCCAGGCTCCACTCCCGACCTCGGCCAGCACATCGTAGTAGGCCCGCGTGTTGCGGCCCAGGTACTCCTCGATGCTCGAAAAGGGCGAAGCCAGGACGCCTCCCCGGGCGAGGACCAGGGTCTGGAGGCAACGCGCCATCCGGCCGTTTCCATCCGAGAAGGGGTGGATCATGACCAGGTTGAGGTGGGCCATCGCCGCCTTGACGACGACCGGCGCCCCGGGGGTGTTGTTCAGGGAATCCAGCATCTCCTGGACGAGGCTGGGAACGAGCTCGGAGTCGGGACCCTCATAGACGATCTCCTCGCGCTCATCGTCACGGACGAAGATCGGACCCGGCCGCCAACGCCCGGGGTTCTTGGACAGCTTGTACTGCATCATCATGAAGTGCAGGCTTCTCAGCAGGTCCGCGGAGTAGGCGAAGTGCAGATCGGTCGCAAGCTGCAGCACATAGGTCATCGCGGACTGATAGCCCGTCACCGCCGCCCAGGCTTCGGTCTTCGGGTCGAGAGGCTCTTCACCCTCGGCCGCGGCGATCGCATCGTCGAGCGCCACGTCGTAGCCCTCGATCGAGTTCGAGCCCCTCACTGCGCGAGCGAAAGTGATCCGTCGAAGGAGGCCGTACCACCGCTTTGGATTGGCCGAGACGCTGTAGCCCAAGGTGCGCCTCAGCTCCTCGATGCGGGCGATAACCTCCTGCTCCTGGTCCGTCAGGTCTGGTGTCTCGAAGATCATGATGGATATACAGTTAGCAACCGCCTTGAATACAGATACTATCTGTATCCGTGGACTCTGACAAACCTTAATGCTTCCTGGAACCCGCCTCACCGCCGTCATCCCTACCCTGGGCCGCAGCCCGTGGCTCGTGCCCTGTTTGGAAGCCCTCCGCCAGGGCGCCCACGGCATCGAGATCCTCGTCGTGGACCAGGGAGATCATCCCGTCGATCTCCCTTCCGGGCTCGCGGACCGGGTGATCCGTCCCGGGCGCAACCTGGGCTTCGCGGCGGGGACCAACCTGGGGATCTCGGAGTCCTCCCGCGAGCTCGTCGCCGCGGTGAACGACGACGCGCTCGTCGAGCCCGGGTGGACAAGCGGGCTCGTGGAGGCGCTCGACCGCAACCCCAAGGCTGCCGCCGTCCAGGGGATCAACCTCATCCTCGGCTCCCCTCAGCTCGCCGACGGCTGCGGCATCGCGTGGAACCGGTGGGACCAGGCGGTCCAGATCGGACATGGCAAGCCGGCTCCGCCTTCTACCGATCCTGCCCGCGAGGTGCTCGGCGTGTCGGCGACCGCCGCGATCTATCGCCGGGCGGCGCTGCTGGCCGTGGCCCGGAACGGAGAGGTCTTCGACTCCCGCCTGATCTCCTACTACGAGGATGTGGACCTCGCCGTCCGTCTGCGCGCAGCGGGCTGGAGCGCTCTCGTGGTCCCGGCGGCCCGGGCGCGCCACGCGGGCTCCGCCACCGGGGCAACTCTGAGCCGCGAACGGTGGCGCCTGATCTACGGCAATCGCTGGCGGGTCGCCTCCCGTGCCTTCGGCGGAGGCTTCTGGCTGCGATTCCCCCGCATGGCGCTCCGCGACATTCTCGACCTGGGACGTGCCGTCGTCTCCGCGGACCTCCCGCGCGCCTCCGGGATCGTGGCGGGCTGGGGCCGCGCGCTTCGCCCTCTCGCCTGAGCTCCAAGAGGTCGCGAACTGCTCCCATTTCGCGGTTCGCCCCGAAGGGCGGAACGTCCATGAACCGCGAACAACCGCGAAATGATCGGGGCGGACCGTCCGGAGACCGCGAACAGCCGCGAACTTGCTCCAGGAAGTCGCGAAACCCTCCCAGTTCGCGACTCGCCCCGAAGGGCGGAACGTCCACGAACCGCGAAAAACCGCGAAATGATCGGGGCGGACCGTCCGGGAACCGCGAACAACCGCGAAATAGCTCCAGGAAACCGCGAATGAACCCAGGTTCGCGACCTTTTACGGCCTCTCGTGGTACGATCCGGCCTCTTTGGAGATCCCCATGAAGCCCAGCGCCGACTCGATCCTCACCCGGCTGGAAACCGAGCTCGCCCAGCGCCGCGAGCAGATGGAGCTGCACACCCGCGAAGAGGCCCACCACCGCGCGGAGCGCGAGCGCCTCACGCAGGAGATGGAAGATCTCGCCAGGACCGTCGAGGCGTTCCGGGCCAGCTACGGCAGCGCGGTGAAGCTGGTCGGTCCCGGCCCGCGCCCGCAGGAGGATGCGGACGCCGACGCCGGGGACCACCGCACGCTGACCCGCCTCGTGACCCGGGTGATCTCCGGCAAGGAGGCCGGCGAGCGCTTCGGGCCGGTGGAGCTGACCCGCGAGGTCAACCGCCGCTTCTCCGAATCCCTGCGCAAGCCTGTCGAGATGCGCCAGGTGTCGGACGTGCTCCGGCGCATGGCCCGCGCCGGCCGCGTCCACCAGGTCCGCCGCGGACGGCCTCACCACGAGGCGCTGTACGTCCAGGAGCGGCCGTCCTCGACCTGATAACCTCTCGGGCCATGCAGCAGAGCCCCGGGATACCCCGGATATCCGGCGTCGTGGTCCACTGGCGCAATGAGGAGCCTCTGGCCGAGCTGACCTCGGCCTGGCCCCGCGATCCGCGCTTCGAGCTGGTCGTGGTGGACAACGGCTCGTCCGCTCCCCTGGCCCTCGGCCCGGCCCGGCTCGTCCGTCCCGGGCAAAACCTCGGCTTCGGCGGGGGCGCCAACGCGGGCGCGGCCGAGTCTCTTGGAGAGATCCTGCTCATCCTCAACCCCGACGCCGTGCCCGAAGAGGGCGCCCTGGACCGGCTGCTCGAAGGCTTCCAGGCGTTCCCCGATGCCGCCGGGCTGGCGCCTCGCCTGATCGGACCGGACGGCCAGTCCCAGGCCGGATGGCAGCTCCGCCGTCTTCCCTCTCCCTGGCAGCTCCTCCTCCAGGCGTTCCCCTTTGCCGGAGCTGCGGAGTCCGCTCCCGAGCCACCCGCCGGGACGCCCGTGGAGCAGCCTGCCGCCGCGGCCCTGGCCTTCCGC
>JANOCF010001144.1:0-3094 GCA_031412055.1 Holophagales bacterium
GATCCATCCCCGGCTCGCCAGCCGGCCGGCCACGTAAGCCGTGGCGGCCAGGAGGACGAACGCGAGCAGATGGATTCCCAGGAACGATGCGAGGTGAATACCTTCCTCCAACGCGGTTCCTGGCAATGTTTCACACTACCGGGAGTGGTACAACCCTTGCTGTAGTACCGCCCATGCAATATCAAGGCGTACTACTGGATATCGACGGCACCCTGGTCGACAGCAACGCGGCCCACGTAAACGCGTGGGTGGACGTGTTGCGCACCCACGGCTTCGACACAACCCCCGAGGACATCTGGCCCCTGATCGGGATGGGCGGAGACAATCTGCTCCCCAAGGTCGTGGGCATTGACGCGGAGAGCGAGCAGGGCGAGCGGATCAGCAAGGAGCGGAGTGAGCTTTTCAAGGAGAAGTATCTCCCCCATCTCAAGCCCTTCCCCAAGGTCCGCGACCTCCTGACCCGGATGCGGGAAAAGGGGCTCAGCCTGGTGGCCGCGAGCTCCTCCAAGGGGGACGAGGTCGAGAAGCTGCTGGAGATCGCCGGCGTCTCGGACCTGATGAAGGACAGCACCTCGGCCAGCGACACGGAGAATTCCAAGCCGGACCCGGACCTCGTGCATTCCGGCTTGGACAAGATCAACTTGCCGCCCGGCCAGGTCGTGATGATTGGGGACACCCCTTACGACATCGAAGCGGCGGGAAAGGCCGGCGTGAAGGTGATCGCGTTCCGGTGCGGAGGGTTCTCGGACGAGAGGCTGGCGGATGCGATCGCGATCTACGACGACCCGGCGGACCTGCTGGCCCGGTACGACGAGTCCCCGCTCGCAGTGTCTTGAAGAGGGCGCTGTAGGGGCGCAGCATGCTGCGCCCTCAACGCCTCCTCCAGGAAGGCGAGTTGCAGGCGCATCTGGTCCCGCAGAGGCATGCCCCAAACTCCCGCCTTTTCCATCGCAGCCCGCAGCTCTTCGGGGCTGCCGGCAAAGGCCGCCCGCTCCAGCCAGGCGCGAAAGACCGGGTTGTCCGGCCGGCCGTTGTCGCCTTCGGGGAGCGGTCTCAGGAAGAGCGGCATCTCCGAGACGAAGGTGAAGGGGTCTCCGCCCAGGGAGCGGACGTGCTCCATGGAGCTGGGGCGAAACTTCGCGGCCATCTCCGGATCTCCCCTCTCCTCGAACCAGGCGACCATGGACCGCGAGTCCGGGCGGGTCGAGAAGCCTTCGTCGATCCTCCGGAAGCCCTTCTCCCCTCCCCGATCCACGTCGAAGAGGCCGTAGCCCAGTCTCTTCACCCGCTCGCGGAGCGCATCGCGCAGATCCGCGGTCCGGTCCACCCAGGCCGGCTCGATGAGGAACCAGGGGCCGGAGGCGAACGCAATGCTGTGGAAGCTGCCATGGACGTCGAAAGGTGCTCCCGGAGCCAGGAAGGCGGCCACGGCGCGGTTCTCGGGCCGCGCCCCTTCGTCCTCAGGGCCGCGCGGGAAGCCGAACTCCATGTCGTCTCCCGGCTTCTCCCGCATCACGCTCCTTAGATAGTGGAAGAGGTCGTAGATCCGGTCCTCCCGGCCGAGGTGATCGGCGGCCGGGAGGGTCTTTTCGCTCCAGGCGGCGTTGCGCGCCTCTCCGTCCGGGTTGGCGTGGGGAACGAGATACCAGGTGTAGCGGGCGAGGAGCGGGTCGCCCGCCGCCCGCGACGCCAGGTAGGCGGCGAGGCGGCGGAGCATGGCCGGCCCGACCGGCTCGTCGGAGTGGCAGCCTCCGATCAGGCTGACGCGCCGGGGTCCGCGACCCAGGACGGTCCCGAGGATCTCGCGCCCCTCCCGCGAGCGGCCGATGGACCGCAGGGATGGGGGCTCAAGGGTGTCGAGGATGTCTTCGATGGGCAGGGACACGGGCGAGCTTAGCATCTGAGAACCCCAAGGTTGGCCGCGCGGCCGAAGGAGATGGTAGGCTCCACGGGAAGTAGTCCGTTGATCGCTTGGGCGACATGCAGCGCCAGACCGTCGAAACCTTACAATGGTGTCCAATTCACGGAGGCAATCCCCATGAGAGCTCGACCGATTTCGGCTTCCGCCCCAACCCTGGCAGCGCTCTGCTGTACCCTGTTCCTGGGTGCCGCCGCGGCCCAGGCACAGGGCCGCGTGGAATTCACCAAGATGTACATCTCGAACTGCGAAGAGATGGGAGCCTGCGAATTCCGGCTGACCTGCCAGACCGGAGGCAAGCCGGAGGTGATGATCCCGGCCGCGCTCGCCACCAACCCGGAGACCATCAAGATCAACAAGAACATCGCGGTCCCCTCCTTCCCGGCGAAGGTGACCTGCACGCTGTTCGAGGATGACGGCATGTTCGGCTCCACCTGGGACGAGGCCGCGACCGGCTCCGTCACGCTCACAGGCGGCGGCGACTACGAGCTCCAGCTTAAGAACCCGGAGCAGGCCGACGTGACCGTCCACATGCTGGCGGACAGCCTCCAGGCGGTGACCGCCACGAGCGCTTCGAGCGCCACGGCCCCGACGGGCAAGGCCGCCGCGCCGGGGAAGCAGTTCCTCGGGATCTTCCGCAAGGAGTCGGAGCCCAGGGGGCACGCGACGCTCCTCGGCATGGACACGGCCACGTTCCAGCGCAAGACCAAGGAGCTTGCCGGCCAGGGTCTGCACCCGGCCGACATCGAGACCTGGACGGAGGGCGGCCAGCGCCGGTGGGCCGGGGTCTTCCGCGGCGGAGTGGACGCCAGCCAGATCGTCAACGGCATGGAGTGGGAGAAGTTCACGGAGCGGTGGAAGCAGCTCACCGAAGCCAAGAACGAGGACGAGCAGATGCGGCTCGTCGACATGGAGATCTACCAGGAGGGCGGCAAGACCCTCTTCACCGGCGCCTTCCGCAGCGGCACCGAGGGGCACTCCCTGTGGATCGGCCAGGACCGCCCCGCCTTCGTCTCCAAGTGGCAGGAGCTCATGAACCAGGGCCTGCGGCTGGTGGACCTTGAGGTCTACAAGGTGGGCGGCCGCAACCTCTATGCGGGCGTGTTCCTGGAGGTCGACGGCGGCTACGGCATCTGGACCAACGTGGACTGGGACGGTTTCCAGGCGAAGTGGAAG
>JANOCF010001145.1:0-6378 GCA_031412055.1 Holophagales bacterium
GGGCACCGGCAAGGAAGCCACGGCGTCCGCGGTCAGCGCACCTAAAACAGAGCACGGCATCCGTCCCGCCACCTCGGAGATCCGGGTGGACGGCGTCTTGGACGAAGCGGCCTGGGCCGACGCGACCGTGATGCCGCTCACCCACGAGTGGTCTCCCGGCGACAACGTGGCGCCGCCGGTGGAAACCGAGTGCCTGGTGACCTTCGACGACGACAACCTGTACGTCGGTTTCCGTGCCCACGACCCCGACCCGAGCCAGATCCGCGCCTACCTGGCCGACCGCGACACGGCCTTCCTGGACGACACCGTGGGCTTCTACATCGACACCTTCAACGACCGGCGGCGCGCCTACGAATTCCGCGTCAACCCCCTGGGTGTGCAGATGGAGGCGACGGTCAGCGACGTGGACGAGGCCGTGGACTGGTCGTGGGACGCGATCTGGGACTCCAAGGGGCAGATCACCGCGGACGGCTACGTGGTGGAGATCGCGCTGCCGCTCAAGCAGATCCGGTTTCCCCGCGCGTCCGCGGAGCAGACCTGGGGCTTCCTCGCCTCGCGGATCTACCCCCGCTCCGTGGTGCACGAGATCCGCTCCACGTACAACGACCGGGGGCAGGACTGCGACGTCTGCCAGTTCGAGACCGTCACCGGCTTCCGCCAGATCCAGGGAGGCCACAACCTGGAGACCACGCCGACCCTGACCTCCAAGCGCACCGACTCCCGGCCGACCTTGACCCAACCCCTGGAGACCGGAGACGAGGACGTGGAGGCCGGCCTGTCCGTGCGCTGGGGCATCACCCCGAACATCAGCCTGAACGCGGCGGTGAACCCCGACTTCTCCCAGGTCGAGGCGGACTTCGCCGTGCTCGACGTCAACGAGCGCTTCGCCCTCTCCTTTCCCGAAAAGAGGCCGTTCTTCCTGGAGGGCGCCGACTTCTTCTCGACCCCCTACAACGCGGTCTTCACCCGCACGGTGTTCGATCCGAGGTACGGGCTCAAGCTGACCGGCAAGGAAGATGCGAACTCCTTCGGCGCCTTCATCACGGAGGACACCTTCAACGCCCTGCTGATCCCGGGCCGGGAGGGATCGGCCGTGCTCCTCCTGGACGAGGATGTGAGGAACGGCGTGCTGCGCTACCGCCGTGACATCGGCAAGACCTCGTCCCTGGGCGTCCTCTACGCGGGCCGGGACGGCGACGAGTACTCGAACCAGGTCTACGGCGTGGACGGCGGCCTGCGCCTCTCGAACGCCGACACGATCCGCTTCCAGGCGCTGGGCTCGAGCACCGAGTACCCGGGGGAGCTCGCCGAGGCGCTGGACCAGCCCACCGGCAACTTCGAGGGCGAGGCCTGGATCGTCGACTACAGCCACGCCACCCGCAACTGGATGTGGCGCGCGAACTACAACTCGATCGCGGACGAGTTCCGGGCCGACAGCGGCTTCATGCCCCAGGTCGGCTTCGACGAGGTCTCCGGGCAGCTCCAGCGGACCTTCTGGGGCAAGAAGGGGGGCTGGTACAGCCGCTTCATCGTCAACACGAACACCAGCACCAAGAACAGCAAGGACGGCGAGCTGCTGGAGCGCGACTTCAACGTCTTCCTCCAGTACGACGGCCCCATGCAGAGCGTGGTGCGCCTGCGCCTGCTGCCGAACGAGGAGACCTTCCTGGGGAACCGGTTCGAGAACTACCGGAACGACCTGCTGCTGTCGATCCGGCCGAGCGGCCACCTGGGCCTGGAGCTGTTCCTGCGCGCCGGCGAGGTGATCGACTTCACCAACTGTCCGCCAGGTGGATTTCGTGCAGATCCAGCCGTCGTTCGACTTCCGCATCGGCCGCCACATCTTCGGCGAGCTCGATCACAATCATCAGGAGTTCATGGTCCACGGCCAGCGCTACCTCAAGGCGAAGCTGACCCAGGGCACGCTGCGCTACCACCTGAACGTGAGGACCTTCGTGCGGGCGATCCTGCAGTACCGCGACGTGGAGAGGGATCTCACCCTGTTCCGGCCGGGTCTCCCGCTGCAGCCGAAGGACCAGAACTTCTTCTCCCAGTTCCTCTTCTCCTACAAGCTCAACCCCCAGACCGTCCTCCTGGCGGGCTACTCGGACACCTACCTGGGCACCCAGCAGATCGACCTGACCCAGAGGGACCGCACCTTCTTCCTGAAGCTCGGCTACGCCGTGCTCTGGTAGGAGTCTTATCGATCCGGGGAATCTACCGGCCGCCCCAGCCGTGCCCTTCCTACCCAAGGCAGCAGTTCTTCCACTGTCTCTTCGAGCCAGCGGAGCCTTTCGGCGGGTGTCATCGCGAGCCCCATGCGCAGCACCCTGGAGCGGCTGCCCGCAAAGGTCCAGGTCTCCTGGAAGCTCTCGGCGATGGCGGGCGGATTCTTCTCTTCAGGCATGGCTAACCATTCGCCAGGTCTTCCAGGGCTTCGATGTCTGCCAGGTCCTGCGAGCGGCCGGCTTGCCGCTTGAGGACGATCAGGTCCCGGGCCGCGATCACGGTCGCCTCGGTTCTCTCCAGAGGTACCCGGAGAGCCCGTCCGTAGACTTCCTGGAAGTCGAATGGCTCCGAAGCAAAGAGGTCGATCTGAAACCCCGGCCTCTCCGCATGCCAGAGGGAGAAGACCACCAGATTCTTTTCCCGGATCCAAGACTCTCGAAGGACGGGATCTGCGAAGGCTTCCAGAGGAACCGGGACGACCGGCTGAAAGCCGAGGCCCTTTAGAGCCTGAAGGCCCCGCTGCAAGTTGTCTCGTTCGAGTTGGATAACAAGATCCAGGTCTTTGGTGGTGCGGAGGAAGCCATGCAGGACGACTGCGACTCCCCCGACGACCAGGTATCGGACTCCTGCCTGGTTCAGTGCGCTCAGGACTCTCTCGATGTCGCCCTTCACAGGGAGGAATGTACCACTCTCACCCCCAGCAGGCCGCGCTTCGGGCTCCCGGAGCCGAAAGGAACCGCGAACTGGGGGCAGTTCGCGGTTCCCAGCGCTCTATTCGCGGTTGTTCGCGGTTTCCGGAGGGTTCAGCCCGGTCATTTCGCGGCTGTTCGCGGTTCCAGAGAGGCTCGCTTCGAGAAGCGAACCGCGAACTGAGAGAGTTTCGCGACTTCCTGGAGTCATTTCGCGGTTGTTCGCGGTTTCCGGACGGTTCGCCCCGGTCGTTTCGCGGTTGTTCGCGGTTCCTGGAAGGCTCGGCCCAACGGGAGAACCGCGAATCAGGGCAAGTTCGCGGTTCCTCGACGCCGAGCCTCGGGCGCGCTACGCCGGCACGGCCGCCCGGGAGCGCAGCTCCGGCATCCGGGCCAGGCAGCGGCGGAGTCGCTCCGCCAGGACCCCGACGTGCGGCGGCTCGTGCATGGTCATGTGGTCTCCCGGGACCACATGCACCTCGGTGCCGCTCTGCATCAGCTCGATCCAGGGCAGCTCGGGCCGCAGCGGATCGCCCGGCCGCCGCGTCCCGGCGCGGAAGTAGGCCATCGACCCCGGGTGAGGCCGCGGCTCGTAGGTGTAGAGCGCATCCACGTTCGCCGTGAGCACCCGGACCCGTCTCCGGATCTCCGCCGGATCGACCTCATGCCCTGCCTCTCTCGCCCGGGCGAAGGCGAGCTCGAACTGCTCCTCCGTGAACAGTCTCCGCAGCTCTTCCGGACAGAGGTCGACGCGGCCGCGGAAGACCGCGGCCAGGGCCTCCGGGTGCCCCTCCCGTACCGGCATCTGGTCCAGGCAGGGGGTGTCCATTGAGACCAGAAGAGCCACCTCCTCCCCCAGGCCGTGGAGCTGGTGCGCCATCTCGAAGGCCACCATGCCGCCCATGGAGGCGCCTCCGAGCAGGTAAGGACCGCGCGGCTGGGTCTCCCGGATCAACTCCAGGTAGTGCCGCGCCATGTCCTCGACCGTGAGCAGGGGCTCTTCCCCCTCCTCCAGGCCGAGCGAGCGCAGGCCGTAGACGGGATGGCCGTTCCCCAGCTCCCGCGCCAGGGCGCGGAAGGTAAAGGCGTAGCCACCCACCTGGTGGACCAGGAACAGGGGCGGGCGGTCGCCTCCGGCCTGGAGCCGTACCAGGCAGGAGGGGCGGACCGGAGCCGACTCGCCGGCCTCCAGGCGCCTCTCCAGCAGCGTGGCCATGGCCGACACCGTCGGTGCCTCCAGCAGCAGATCGCCGGAAATCGAGACCCCCAGGGCGCGGCGCAGCCGCGAGCTCATCTGAAGACCCAGGAGCGAGCTGCCCCCGAGGTCGAAGAAGTCGTCGTGGAGCCCGATCCCGTCCAGGCCCAGCAGCTCGCACCAGACCCGGGCCACGGCCTCCTCCGTTGCGCTGCGCGGAGCAGAGGTGATGGGAAAGGAGATCGGGCTGGCAACCTCCGCCTCAGCCTCCAGGCGCTGTTCGGCCCGCTGTTCGGCCCGCTGTTCGGCCAGAACCAGGGGGCCGTCGGCCGTGATCGGCGGGTCCACCCAGTAGCGGCGGCGCTCGAACGGGTACGACGGCAGCGGCACGCGCCGGCGCTCGCCCGCGTGCACCGCGGACCAGTCCACGTCCGCGCCCGCCAGCCAGAGCCGGCCGAGCGCTCCGAGCAGAATGTCCAGGTCCTGCCGCGCGTCCGTGGGACGCCTGAGGGAGCGAACGACGAGGTCGGCGGCCTTGCGCTCAGGGTGCTGGCCGGCGAGCGTGCCCAGCGTGCCGCCGGGGCCGGCCTCCAACAGGGCGATGCGCCGCCCCTGGCCCAGCAGGGTCGACAGACCGTCGGCGAAGCGTACGGTCCCGCGCAGGTGGCCCGCCCAGTACTCCGGGCTCGTGGCCTCGTCCGCCGTGATCCAGGTGCCGGTGCGGTTGGAGACGAAGGGGATGCGCGGCGGCAGCAGCTCGATCCCTCGCAGCAGTTG
This sequence comes from Holophagales bacterium, assembly GCA_031412055.1. GTDB lineage: Bacteria > Acidobacteriota > Thermoanaerobaculia > Multivoradales > UBA5704 > DATMER01. The sequence goes on from JANOCF010001145.1 coordinate 4,891, forward strand.
GGTGAACGGCTCCAGGACCGGCTCCATCATGGCCGAGTGGAAGGCATGCGAGGTGTGGAGGACCCGGCAGTCCACCTCCTCCCCCAGCCGCTCCCGGAAGGCCTGGATCGCCTCTCCCGGACCCGAGACCACGCAGGCCGCGGGGGCGTTGACCGCGGCCAGGGAGAGCGCGTCGTCAAGGAGGGCCGCCACCTCCTGCTCGGGAAGGGGAACGGCGAGCATGACGCCCGGCGGCTGCTCCTGCATGAGGCGGCCCCGGGCCGCGACCAGGCGCAGGGCGTCCTCAAGGGAGAAGACCCCGGCCAGGCACGCGGCCACGTACTCGCCCACCGAGTGGCCGAGCAGGGCCTCGGGACGCACGCCCCAGGACATCCAGAGCCGGGCGAGCGCGTGCTCCACCGCGAACAGGGCGGGCTGGGCGAGGGCGGTCTCATCAAGGGATATCTGGGAGCGTGCCTCCCCGATCGGATACAACCGCTCGCGCAGGTCGAGCCCGAGCTCCGGCCGCAGAATCTCGCAGGCTTCGTCCAAGGCCTCGCGGAAGACCGGTTCGTGGACGTACAGCTCCTCGGCCATGCCGGGATGCTGCGCCCCCTGGCCCGGGAAGAGAAAGGCCACGGAGAGCGGCTCGGAGGGGACGATCCGGCTCAGCACCTCCGGCGGGGCGACCGGCGGGGTCGGATCGGCGGCGCGCAGCAGAGCGGCCGCCTCCTCCCGGCTCCGGCACACCACGGCGCGGCGGCAGCGCAGCGCCTTGCGCCCTGCCTGGAGGGTCCAGGCCACATCCGCGACGGCTGCGAGCCCCTCGTCGGGGACCGACTCCAGGTGCAGGGCGAGGTTGGCCGTGGCGGCCTCCAGGGCGGCGGGGGTGGCAGCCGAGAGAACGAGGAGCTGCGCCGGCCGCGCCTCCCGCTCCGAAAGAACCGCGGGGGGAGCCTCCTCCAGCACCACGTGCGCGTTGGTGCCGCCGATCCCGAACGAGCTGACGCCCGCCCTCCGCGGCCCGTCCGCCTTCCATTCCTTCAGCCCGGCGGCGACATGGAACGGGCTGGCGGCGAGGTCGAGGGCCGGGATGGGCGACTCGAAGTGAAGGCTCGGCGGGATCTCCCCGTGCTTCAGGGCGAGGACGGCCTTGAGCAGCCCGGCGATTCCGGCCGCCGCGTCCGTGTGCCCGATGTTGGTCTTGATCGTGCCCAGGGCGCAGAAGCCGGTCCGCCGCGCTCCCCCGGCGCGGAACGCCTCGGTCAGCCCTGCCAGCTCGATCGGGTCGCCCAGCGCCGTTCCCGTGCCGTGCGCCTCGACGTAGCCGATCGTCTCCGGGTCGACCCCGGCGGCCAGGTGGGCCTTGCGGATCACCCGCGCCTGCCCGTCGACGGCCGGCGCCGTGAAGCCGACCTTGAGCGAGCCGTCGTTGTTGAACGCCGAGCCCAGGATCACCGCGTGGATGGTGTCGCCGTCCGCCAGGGCGTCCTCCAGCCGCTTGAGCAC
>JANOCF010001146.1:0-5614 GCA_031412055.1 Holophagales bacterium
CCCTCTCCAGCAGCCCCGGCCGGCTCGCCGGCCTGACCTTCGCGGCGCCGTTCGCCGCCACGCCGCCGGCGACGGCGGCGGGTCCGATCACGGTCGCGCTTTCCGGCGGGACCGGCCTCTGCTTCCACCCCGGAATCGCCCTGGGAGTCGCCTGCCGCGCTGTCGCCGCCGTCGTCCTCCCAGTGGGCATCCTGCGGCTCCATCGGCTCGTGATCATCACCGGTATCACCGCCATCGCCGGTATTACCGACATTGCCGACAGTACCGGGCTCGCCCAACGCCCCGGCCGCGATGCCATTGCCCTTCTTGCGCTTGCGTCCTCCGCGCCGACGCTTCCGGCGCCTGGCTTCGCTCTCGCCCGCAGTGTCTTCAGGCAAGCGTTCAGGCAAGCGCTCGGTCGGGTGCTCCGCCGATCGCTCGGCCGGCTGCTCGGCGGGCGCGCGCGCTGGCTGGGGCTCCCGGGCCTGACGCGGCTCACGGCCTCCCGGCTCGCGCTTGCGGTCCCGGCCGCGTCCCCGCTCCCGGGCCGCCTTGGGCGGTGGGGTCGCCTTGATCTCCTCTTCCTCCTCTTCGTCCTCGTCGACTCCCGGCATGGCCAGGTCCCATGGCTGGAGGGTGACGGCGGCCGGCTTGGGCCTGGGCGGCGGGAGGGGCTTCTCGCGCTTGTGCCACTCGATCTGCTCGTCCGGGCGGTGCAGGCCCGGCGCGGCGATGATCTTGATCGTGATGTCGAACTCCTGCTCCAGGTCGGCCAGCTCCTTGCGGCGGCAGTTCTGGAACGCGTCGGCGAGCTCGGGGTGCAGGCCGATGTCCACCGCCTGGATGGCGCCGCTGGCCGCCCGCGCCTCGATCCGGCGCAGCAGCGACAGGCTCACCATCTCCTCGCTCGCCAGGCGGCCCGAGCCGTTGCAGGTGGGGCAGCTCCGGTGCGTGCGGACCTGCAGCGCCTGCTGGATGCGCTGGCGGTTGATTTCCAGGAGACCGTTGGGACTGATCCGCCCCACGGTGGTGCGGGCCTTGTCCACCTTGAGGGCGTCCTTGAGGACCTTCTCGACCTTGCGCTGGTTTTTGGAGGCCCGCATGTCGATGAAGTCCACCACCAGCAGGCCGCCGATGTCGCGCAGGCGGAGCTGGCGGGCTACCTCCGTGGCGGCCTCCAGGTTGGTGTTGAGAGCGGTCTCTTCCTGGGTGGCAGCCTTCGTGGAGCGTCCGGAGTTGACGTCGATCGCGGTCAGCGCTTCGGTGCCGTCGATGACGATGGAGCCGCCGCTCGGCAGCTCGACCCGGCGCTCATAGATGCGGTCGATCTGGCTCTCCAGATTGTAGCGAGTGAAGAGCGGGAGGCGGTCGGAGTAGTAGGTGAGACGGGTCTTGCCGCGAGGCATGAAGGCCTGCATGTAGGCGCCGGCCTTGTTGAATGCCTCCTCGTCGTCGACAAGGACCTCCTCGATGCTCGTGTTCAGGTGGTCGCGCAGCGCCTGGAGGATCAGGTCCTGGTCGGTGTAGATGAGCCGGGTGCCCTTGCCGTCGAGCGCGGCGGCCTGCACGCGCTTCCAGAGGCGGAGCAGCGCGGCAAAGTCGCGGCTCAGGGTGGCCTTGGTCTGATCCAGGGCGTTGGTGCGGACGATCAGTCCGCAGCCGTCCGGAAGCTCGAGGCCGTTGGCCAGTGTCTTGAGCTTCTTGCGTACGTCCTCGTCTTCGACCTTGCGGGACACGCCGCGCGTGTTCTCGAAGGGAGTGAGGACCAGGTAACGGCCGGCGAGAGAGAGGCTGGTAGTGAGGGCAGCGCCTTTCTGGGCGATGGCGTCCTTGGCCACCTGCACCACGATGGGCTTGCCCTTCTCGAGGACGTCCTCGATGCGTGGGTGGCCGCCCCGGGGCGAGTGATAGTACGCCTCGGGGACCACGTCCTGGATCGCCAGAAACCCGTGCCGCTCTTCGCCGTAGTCGATGAACGCGGCGTTCAGGCTGGGTTGGATGTTGGCGATGATACCCCGGTAGATATTGCCGCGGGTCAGGCCCGACTCGGCGATATCCACCTGGTAACTTTCCAGGTCGTTGCCCTGGATGATGGCGATACGCAGCTCTTCCGAGCGCTGCGCGTTGATCAGCATCTTGCGACTCAAGTTCGCTCCAATCTAATCGGGATAGGGACTTCTGCTAGAGCATACGCAGGGGTGGGCGGACGGAGGTGGGGTCGAACGGCAGCATGTTCCGCAGAGTATTGTGCCTGTGTCTGAAGGATGTCGCAAGCCCTGGGGGCGATTGGCCGGTCAACGGCTGGCGTAGAATGGCCTGTATGACCGAAATCGCTCCCAGGATCGTGGTGGATGAGAAGGTCCGTTTCGGCAGGCCGGTGGTCCAGGGGACCCGGGTGCCGGTCGACTTGGTCCTCGGCAAGCTGGCGGCCGGAATGTCTTCTGATGAAGTCGCGGAGGAGTACGGGTTGACCCGCGACGATGTCCTCGCCGTCCTCGCCTACGCGGCGCGCACGCTGTCTGAAGAGCAGATCCGGGCCATCTGACCGATGGCGCATTTCCTGGTCGATGAGGATCTGCCCCGATCTCTCGCGCGGCATTTCCGGGAGGCAGGGCTCCAGGCTAACGATGGCCGGGACGTGGGGCTGCAAGGACGAACGGATGACGAGGTCATGGCCTACGCGCTGACCCATCGGATGGCGGTCCTTACCGCCGATCTCCACTTCTCCAACGTCCTGCACTTCCCCCTGGGCTCCCATGCCGGGATCGTTATCGCCCGCTTTCCCAACGAGACGCCCAATTCAGCGTTGAACCAGGCAATCCTTGAGGCAGTCCAGGCCCTCACGGACGAAGAGCTCCGGGGATCCCTGGTGATCGTTGAGCCGGCGAGGGTTCGTATCCGCCAGAAGGACCCATGGAAGGGCGAAGGGTAGACGTCGCACGACCCTGCTACACTCCGGTCCGGCCCCGGCCTCGTACAGCAGGGTGCCCATCAAGATCATGAAACACTACGACGTCGTCATCCTCGGCGGCGCCTTTTCGGGCGCTTCGGCGGCCGTCCTGCTGCGGCGGGACCGGCCCGACCTCTCCGTCCTGATCGTCGAGCGCCAGACGGAGTTCGACGCCAAGGTGGGGGAGGCGACCACGGAGATGTCGGGGATGTTCCTCACCCGGCGCCTCGCCCTGTGGCAGCACCTGGAGCGCGAGCACCTTCCCAAGGAAGGGCTGCGCTACTGGTTCCAGAACGAAAAGGTCACGGGGCATGCCACCGCCAGCGAGTCCGGCGGCTTCCTGCGCAGCACCGTGCCGGCGTTCCAGCTCCGTCGCGACGTGCTCGACGAGCACATCCTGGCCCTCGCGGTGGAGGAGGGTGCCGAGCTTCTCCGGCCCGCCCGGGTCCGCGACGTCGAGCTTGGCGACTTCGACCACCGGGTCACCATCGAGGGAGAGGCCGGAACGGAAACCGTGTCCTGCCGCTGGGTGCTCGACGCCACCGGCCGCGCCACCTTCCTGGGCAAGCGCCTGGGGCTGATCGAGCGCAACAAGGAGCACCCTACCGCCGCGGTCTGGTGCCGGTGGGAAGGCGTCCGCCACATCGACGACATGGCCGCCCGCGGGCCGCTGTCTCTCTCCCGGCGCAATGTCAGCTCACGGCGCCTGGCCACCAACCACTACATGGGCTTCGGCTACTGGGTCTGGTTTATCCCCCTGGGCAACGGCGAAACCAGCATCGGCGTGGTCTTCGACACCCGGCTGATCCAACTGGACCGGGGCAAGGACCTCGCGGCCGACTACGACGCCTTCCTGCGTGCCATCCCCATGGCCGCCGAGCTCCTCCAGGGCGCCCGCATGCGCTCCGAGGACCTCCGGACCTTCTCCAACCTCGCCTACGTCACCCGGCAGTACATGGGCAACGGCTGGGCCCTGCTGGGCGACGCCGCCGCCTTTCTCGACCCCTACTACTCCCCGGGGCTCGACCATGCCGCCTTCTCCGTCGAGGCCACGGTCGAGATCGTCAAGGCCCAGGCATCCGGAGAGGATGTGGCGAAGCGTATTCACGAGCACAATGAGATTTTCCTGCGCTCCTACAAGCGCTTCTTCGAGTCCATCTACCGCGACAAGTACTACTACATGGGGGAGCACGACCTGCTCTCCGCATCGTTCCTGATCGAGACGGCCCAGTACTACATATTCCTGGTCATCCCGGCCTACCGGTTGATGGGGAAGTTCCACTGGATGCCCGTGCTGGGTCCCAAGCCGGCCTACTTCAGCTACAACCTGATGCGGATTTACAATCGCCGATTCAAGGCGATCGCCCTCGCCCGCCGGGCGGCGGGCGAGGCGGGGCGCCGCAACGACGGCCGCCGGGTCAAAGGCTTCTTCAACCTCGGCTTCGCCCCCTTGCAGATGGTCGGGCGCGGACTCAGGATCTGGGCGTTCGCCGAGCTCGACCTCCTCCGGATCCACCTCAAGCGCCTGTTCGCCGGCAAGCCGGCCATGCCTGTCGAAGAGCCCGTGACCAAAGACGCGTAAGAAGCGCGGCATCAGTTTTGAATGCGCCCCGGGATGGGGTGCCGTGCCGGGGCTCGTCCTTTTCCTCTGACGGTCCACCGGGTTCCGATGAGTCCCGGGCGGAGCCCCCCTTTCAGAGGAGCCATCAGAGCCATGCCCATGCAGTACCCCGCGTCGCGCTTCGCGGTTCCCCTCAGGATCGCCCTGCTCGCCCTCGTCTGCCTTCCCTCCGTCCTCCCTGCCCAGTACTTCGGCCGCAACAAGGTCCAGTGGGAACGGTTCGACTGGCAGATCCTGAAGACCGAGCACTTCGATATTTACTACTATCCCGAGGAAGAGGCGGCCGTGCGCGACACCGCGCTCATGGCCGAGCGCTGGTACGACCGCCTGCGGCGGGTGTTCGAGCGCGACTTCTTCGAGCGCAAGTCGATCGTCCTCTACGCCGACCAGAGCGACTTTCAGCAGACCACGGTGGTCCGCGGACTGATCGGGCAGGGGACCGGCGGCGTGACCGAAGGGCTCCGCACCCGCGTCGTCCTTCCTCTGACCGGCAACTACGAGGAGACCGACCACGTCCTCGGCCACGAGCTGGTCCATGTCTTCCAGTACGACATCCTGCAGGACCCGCAGCTTCGCGCGGGCGGAGCGGCCAGCCGGGGCGGCGGCTACGACATCCCTCTCTGGTTCATCGAAGGGCTGGCCGAGTACCTGTCCCTCGGCCCGGCCTCGCCCCAGACCGCCATGTGGCTGCGCGACGCCCTGGCCCGGGACGAGCTGCCCGACATCCGCCAGCTCTCCCGCGACCCGCGCCTCTTCCCGTACCGCTGGGGACACGCCTTCTGGGCTTTCGTGGGCGGGCGCTGGAACGACCGCACCGTCGGCCGCCTCTTCACCCGCGGTACCGTCCTCGGATTCGACCTGGCCCTGGAAGAGGTCCTCGGGATGAAGGACGAGGACCTCTCGAACCTGTGGAAGACCTCCATCCGCGAAGCCTACGCGCCGGTCCTCGAAGCGAGACAGACGCCTCAGACCGCGGGCGCGCGCCTCCTTCCCACCGCCAAGGAAGAGGACACCATCGACACCTACATCTCGCCCGTGGTCAGCCCGGACGGGACCGAGGTCAT
>JANOCF010001147.1:0-2548 GCA_031412055.1 Holophagales bacterium
CTTTCCCCATGAAGGAGATCCCCGGCCCCGCGGCGGTCCTGGCGGAGGCGGAACGTGCCTTGCATTGCCAAGGCCGTGTGGCGCTCTGCCAGATCGTGCGGACCGAGGGTTCTACTCCGGGCAAGGCGGGGTGGAAGCTCCTGGCCCGGCCGGATGGATCGGTCTTCGGCAATCTGGGTGGCGGGGCCTTCGAGGCGCTGGTCAAGACCGACGCCCTGGCCCGGCTATATAGTGGTAGATCTGAAATCAAGCGCTACTACTTCACCGAGGAGTCGGTGAAGGGGGAGCCCACGGGAATGGTCTGCGGCGGACTGGCGGAGGTCTTTCTGGAAGTGATGGAGGCGCCGCCCGTCCTGGTGGTCTGCGGCGGCGGCCCGGTAGGGCAGGCGCTGGCCCAGGTTGGCGCGCTCGCCGGCTTCGAGTGCCTCGTCGCCGAGGACCGGCCGGAGTTCCGCAGCCCGGAGCTGTTCCCGGCCGGGTCGCAGATGGCGGAGGTTGGGCGCGACTACCGGGAGGCGTTTCTCGACCCGGTACGGCAGCGCGACCTCTACGTGGCCGTGGTCACCCGCTGCTGGGAGACCGACACGGCCGCCCTGACCGGAGTGCTGCGGCAGGACCCGCCGCGGCTGCGCTACCTCGGGCTCATGGGGAGCCTGCGCAAGGTGGCGCGGGTGCGCAAGGAGGTGGAGGGGCAGGGACTCGACCTGGAAGGCCGGAACCTGCGCGCCCCCATCGGGCTCCCCATCGGCGGCGATACGCCCGGAGAGATCGCGATCTCGATCCTGGCGGAAGTAATCCGGACGCGCTATGGGCGCTCCGAAGAGTCTCAAGAGAGTGAAGAGAAGGGAATCGATGCTTAGGAGAGTTTTCCTGGTCCTGCTGCTCGCCCTGATGGCTGTTTCCGCCGTCTCGGCGTCCACCTGGCAGACCCTGCCCATCTGGGGCGCGGATGTGCGCAGCCTCGCCCTGCACCCGGACGACCCGGACACCGTCTTTGCCGGCACCTCGTCCGGCCACGTCTATCTCTCGCGCGACGGCGGGCGGCGCTGGCGCGATGCCGGAGCCCACCTGCCGTTCCCCGGCTGGCTGGTGAGCGCGCTGCGCTTCGACCCGAACCGCCCCGAGCGGCTGTGGGCATCCCTCCAGGGCATCTGGGGCGGCGGCCACGTGGGGTTCTCGGACGACGACGGCAAGACCTGGGTCTCGCGCGCTGCCGGGCTACCCGGGGAGCCGGTCTACACCCTGGCTCTGATTCCCGGGCGCGAGGGGCACCTCTACGCCGGCACCCTGTCCGGCGTCTGGGCCAGCCAGGACGGCGGCCAGAGCTGGACGCGCCTCACCGGCGCCCTGCCCGAGATCCAGAAGGTCACCAGCCTGCTGGTCGACTCGGAGCAGCCGGACACCGTGATCGCCGGCACCTGGCGCCGGGCCTACAAGAGCGACGACGGCGGGCGCACCTGGGCGGGCGTCTTCGAAGGCATGGTCCTCGACTCCGAGGTCTTCACCCTGACCCCGGTCCCCGGGCGGCCCGCCGAGATCTGGGCGACCACGTGCGGCTGGGTCTACAGGACCCTTGACCGCGGCGGCAAGTGGGAGCGCTTCAAGGAGGGCTTCGAGGAGCGGCGCACGCCCAGCTTCACGGCCCTGCCCGACGGCAAGCTCCTGGCCGGCACCGTGGCCGGGGTCCATGTCTCGACCGATGGCGGCAAGAGCTGGAAGCGGACCGGCGACCCCGCCCTGGCCATCAACACCATCGCCTGGCATCCGAAGCGGCCGGAGCGGATCTTCCTGGCGACCGAGGGCTCGGGCGTCTGGATCTCTCCGGACGGAGCGGCGACCTTCCGGCCCTCCGCCGAGGGGATGACCAACACCCGGATCGGCCACCTGGCCTCCATCGGCGAGGAGCTGCTGGTGGCCGTGCGCAGCGCCGGCCCCTCGTCGGGCATCCACATCTCCCGCGACCGCGGCAAGACCTTCGCGGCCACCGGGGCCGACTTCTCGCCGCTCCCGACCGTGCTGGACATGACCTGGCACGAAGGCCGGATCTATGCCGCCACCGAGCGCGGGCTCTACGAGCGGCGAGGCACGGACTGGCACCGCTTCAAGGAGCTGGGCGAGGTCCGCGTCGAGCAGATCCTGGGCGAGGGGCCGCAGCTCGTGGCCCGCACCCAGGGCGGGCTCTGGGAGCTCAAGAGCGGCAAGTTCCGGCGGAGCAAGCTGGTACAGGTCCTGTGGGACCTCCCGAACCACACGCTGTACAGCACGGCCACAGGCGGCGCCTTCGAAAAACTCGCCGACCTGTTCCAACGGACCTTCGAGCTTAACCTGGAGCCGCTCAGTGCAGGCGCGCTCGCCCTGCGCATCCTCGAGAAGCGCGGCAAGCGGCGGGAATACGAAGATACCCGCCCAACGCGCTTTGCCGTCGGCCCTGCCGGAGATGGCCAGCATCCGGACTATCCGTGGGCCGCCAAGGGACCCGAGCCAAAGGACTTCCTCGGCAACGAGTTTCTACTCTGGCTCTGGCATGAAGCCGACGCCCGAAATGGCG
>JANOCF010001148.1:0-2804 GCA_031412055.1 Holophagales bacterium
ACCTACGATCTCCCCCTGGCCACCGTCCATACAGCCATGGCCTACTACTACGACCATCAGGCTGAGGTGGACCGCGCCATTCAGGAGGATCTCGCCTTTGCTGAAGCCTTCGAGCGACGGAACGTGTCTCCCCTGAAAGAGAAGCTCAAGGCGCTCGGCCTTGGCTGAGCGCATCCGCTTTCACCTCGACGAGCACATTGACCCCGACATCGCCCGCGCACTGCGCCGGCATGGGATCGATGTCACCACCACCGTCGAGGCCGGCCTTTACAGCCAGAGCGACCGTCTCCAGATTGATTACACGAAGACCTCGGGACGGGTAATCGTCACCCACGACACCGACTTCCTGCGCATGGCCAACCAGGACTCGGATCATCCCGGTATCGTCTACTGTCACCGGACCGCTTTCTCGATGGGCGAGGTGATTCGGAGACTGATCCTGCTCTACGAGGTGCTTGGAGCCGAGGAGATTCGGGGGCGGATCGAGTTCCTCTAGCCTTTCGCCCGAAACCGCATCACGTCGAAGCTCAGCGTCACCTTCATCTCCCCAAGCTTCTCCGCCTTTTCTCTCTGGCTCGCCCGCGCGCCCCGGTAGGTCGAGGCCAGAGCGTCCCGCACAGCCTCGGCCTCCAGCGTTGCCTTGTGCCTCACGGTCCGGCTCCCCTCCAGCTCGAAGTTCTCCTTGAGCTCGGCAGTCACCCGCTCCAGCCGGTCCCGCAGCCTTCCCTCCCCCAACACGGCCTCGCGCAGTTCGATCAGATCGTCCTCGCCGGGCACGACGACCAGGAGTCGACCGTTCGGCCCCAGGACCCGGCGCAACTCTGACGCGGGCCTTCTGCCGGCGATGGACAGCGCCAGGTCGAAAGAGCCGTCCGCGAAAGGCAGCGCGCGGTCGGCGTTTACGATCCACCAGCTCACTCCAGGCCAGCGCCGGGCAGCCAGGTCGACCGCCGGAGCCGAGAGGTCCACTCCATGAGCCTCCATCTCCCGCTCCCCGGCCAGCGAGCCCAGGTAGTACCCCTCGCCGCAGCCCACGTCCAGGACCGCGGGACGTACAGGGAGCGCGAGTCCCTCGATCTCCTCCAGGAGAGCCCGGAGGAGGAAGTCGCCATGCCCGGCATCCAGGAAGCGCCTGCGCGCCAAGGCCGATTCCCGGGGATCACCAGGGTTCTTGGAACGCCGGTCCTGGGGCTGAAGCAGATTGCAGTAGCCGCTCCGCGCCACATCGAAGAGATGTCCGCGCTCGCAAGACCAGGACCGGTCCCGCCGTTCCAGCGGAGCGCCGCAGCCGCGGACGGGACAGAGGATCGTCACCATGAGCCGATTCTCTCTCAGCAGGAGCGGACCACGTTAGAGAAAAATCGGACACGCTTGGAGAAAAACAGGACTTTGATCGAGGTAAATCGGACTCTGACGCGGCAATCCCGGACTTTGACCGGCCGACAAAGGACATTGCATGAGCAAAATCGGACTTTGACGCTAAACAATCGGACTTTGGCGCAGGGCAATCGGACTTCTTCGAGGCAAAATCGGACTTTGAACAGAGTCAGGAGCCTTTGCGGCGGTTGGCTTCGAGCTCCTGGCGCACCACGGTCCGGATCGTCTCGGCCAGCTCCTCCTTGACGACCTCCCGCACCTGGGTGGCCACATCCTGCGCGGGAGCGGACGCCTTGCCCGGAGGAGCCGGCTCGCGCGGAGTGATCCAGTCCACGAGGCGGTACTTCGCTTCGCCATCAAGCTCAGGGAAGCCGAGCTCCAGAAAGTCCCGGGGCGCCACCTTCAGGACCCGGGCGAGGCCGAGGAGATGGCGTACCCGCAGGTCGAGGGTTCCATCCAGGAGCCGATCCAGACTGCCATGGCCGATGCCGACCGCCTGCTCGATCTGGCGGGCTCCCAGCCGGGAGGCCTTGATGGCCCGCCGCAGGACGTCGCGAAGCTTCCCAAGTTCGTCGGACATGGAGTGGACAGACTGTAAAGGAAAGACCGGAGGAGCCGCAAGCTCCGGCCGGGCGGTTACAATCCGCCCGCCATGTGGAAGCCCGGAGACCGACTCACCCACCGCTTCAATCCCGAGATGGGCCCCGGCCAGGTTGTCGAGGTCCAGGGTCGCACCGTCCTGGTCCAGTTCCCCGACAGCGGCCAGACGCTCTCTCTCGCCGTCAACTCGAACGCCCTCGTCCCCCTCTCGCTCCGTCCGGGAGGCCGCGCCCGCCTGGACAGCACCGACGAGACAGTGGTCGTCGCCTCCTGCGAGGGCAACGTCTGTCTCCTGGAGGACGGACGCGAGGTCGCGGTCTCCGACCTCTGGCCGCTGCCCGCCGAGCTGCCCCCGGTCGAGCGCCTCGCCCGGGGACAGGTGGACAGCTACGACGACTTCGTCAACCGGCTCGACGGTCTCCGCCTCCAACGCATCCGCCAGGCCGGCGGCCTGGGCTCGTTTCTGGGCGGCCGCATCGAGCTCTTCCCCCACCAGCTCTACGCCGCCGAGCGCGCCTGCCACAGTGATCCCGTGCGCTGGCTCCTCGCCGACGAGGTCGGCCTGGGCAAGACGGTTGAGGCCTGCCTGATCCTCAACCGTCTCCTCCAGACCGGCCGCGCCGACCGCACCCTGGTCGTCGCCCCCGAGACTCTGACCCTGCAATGGCTCGGCGAGCTGTGGCGCAAGTACCACCAGATCTTCGTCCTCCTGGACGAGAAGCGCCTGGCCGACGTAGCCCGCGACTACGGGCCGGACTTCAACCCGTTCGACGTCCACCCCCGGTGCATCGTGGGCCTGAGCACCCTGGTCGCGCGCAGGCGCCTCA
>JANOCF010001149.1:0-2763 GCA_031412055.1 Holophagales bacterium
CCTCAAATCTCCCCGAAGGGTCCGCCGCGACCGTGGTCTCGGCGCGGATCAGGAGGGCTCGTCCCTCAAAAGGGCGGGGGCGGTAGCTTTGGAGGGCGCGGCGATTCGCGCGGAAGACTTCGAACAGCTCCTGGTCCAACCCGGAAGCCTCGGCTCCCGAGAGCTGCCGCTGGTCTTGAAGGAACTGGGCCAGCTCGACTTCGGCAGGAATATCCCCAGTGTCCCTGGCGTCGCCCTGCGCGGGAGGGGCGACGTCGATCATGACCAGGAGAGCCACGGCGCCTGACCGGCGGGCCATTTCAAAGGCGACGACGCCGCCCATGGACCAGCCGCCGAGCAGGTAGGGTCCCTCGGGCTGGACCTCTCGAATGGCTTCGAGGTAGAGCGTCGCCAGGTTCTCAACGGTCCACTCGGACAGGGACTCCGGGGACGGTGCCTGGATCCCGTATACCGGGCGATCGAGGGAGGCGAGCGGCAGATAGCAGAGGACGTTGCCGCCGACGGGGTGGACCAGGAACAGCGGCGACCCGGAGCCGCGGGTCTGGATCGGGACGATCAGGGAGCGCGGCGCGGAGGTCTCCTGGCGGAGGACGCCGGCCATGCGCTCGACGGTCGGGGCCTCCAGGAGCGCGGAGAGCGGTACCTTCCGGCCGAAGAGACGCTCGATCCCACCCATCAGGCGCAACGCGAGCAGGGAGTGGCCGCCCAGGCTGAAGAAGTCGTCTCGGATGCCGACAGGACGGATATCCAGGAGGTTCTCCCAGAGCTGGACGAGGCGCAGCTCCATCTCGTCCCGCGGGGCCAGGATCTCCCGCTCGGTCCGGACCGCCTGACCCGGGTCGGGCAGGGCGCTGCGATCGAGCTTGCCATTGGGGCTCAGCGGCAGCGCCGGCAGCGCAACGAAGGCCGAGGGGATCATGTAGGCCGGGAGCAAGCCCGCAAGGAAGCTTCGCAGGTTCCTTGTGTCGCTCGGACCGGGCACGACGTAGGCGACCAGCCGGCGGTCGCCGCCCGTGGACTCCCTCACCATCACGACGGCCTCCCGCACCCCGGGGTGGGCGAGGAGCGCGGCCTCGATCTCCCCCGGCTCGATGCGGAAGCCGCGGATTTTGACCTGGTGGTCGGCGCGACCGAGGAATTGGAGATTGCCGTCATGCAGGCGGACGGTCCGGTCGCCGGTGCGGTACATCCGGGCTCCGGAAGTTTCGGAGAAGGGGTCCGGCAGGAACCGCTCCGCGGTGAGGTCCGGCCGCTTCCAATAGCCTCGCGCCACGCCTTCGCCCCCCACGAACAGCTCGCCCGGCACGCCCGGAAGCGTGGGCTGGAGGCGGCCGTCCAGCACGTGAACGGCCGTGTTGGAGAGCGGATGTCCCAGGGGCACGAAGCCCAGGCGGGAGTCCTCGGGCCGGCAGACCCAGTCGGTGGTGTCGATGGAGATCTCGGTGGGGCCGTACTGGTTGCGCAGGACGGCCGGAACCCGCGCGAGGCAGCGCTGCTGAAGCTCCAGGGAGAGCGTCTCGCCGCCCGAGAAGATGTAGCGCAGGCTCGTGCACTCCTCCAGCCCTTCCTCGTCGACGAACGCCTGGAGCATCGAAGGGATGAAGTGGGCCATGGTGATCCCCCGCTCCTGGATCGTTCGCACCAGGGAGGCGGAGTCGCGCTGCTCGCCGGGCCGGGAGAGGACCACGCGGGCTCCCGCGATCAGGGGTCCGAAGCACTCCCACACCGAAAAGTCGAAGCTGAACGAAGCCTTCTGCAGGACGCGGTCCTCCGGTATCACGGGGTAGGCGCGCTGGGCCCAGAGAATACGGTTCACCACGCCGCCATGGCGCACCAGGACCCCCTTGGGGCGTCCCGTCGAGCCTGAGGTGTAGATGACGTAGGCCAGATTGTCCGGCGTCGCCCCGCCGGCGGGACGGTCCGGACTCTCTCCGGTCTCCTCGTCGAGGAGGAGCACGCGTGCGGTTCCGGAGGGGATCTCGCCGGCCAGGCGCCGCTGGGTCAGCAACACGGGCACGCCGGAGTCCTCGACGAGAAAGGCGAGACGCTCCCGGGGGTACTCGGGATCGAGGGGCACGTAGGCCCCTCCGGCCTTGAGGATGGCCAGCATGCCCACCACCATCTCTGGCGAGCGCTCGGCGCAGAGCCCGACAAGCACGTCCGGCCCGACACCCAGCGAGCTCAGCCGGTGCGCCAGGCCATTGGCGCGGAGGTCGAGCTCGCGGTAGGTCAGGCTGATGTGTCCTGCCACGACGGCCACGGCTTCCGGAGTGCGGTCGGCCTGCGCCTCGACCAGCTCGTGGAGGCAGGCTGCGGGCAGGGGGGCGCGCGTAGCGTTCCACTCCGTGAGCTGCCGGCGCTCGGCCTCACCGAGCAGGGGATCGTCGGCCCAGGGCTGCCCGGGACCCTGCGCCATGGCGGCCAGGGCGCGGAGATAGAGTTGGGCATAGGACTGTACCTGCGCCTCCCGCAACTCCGCGGCGTCGTACTGGAAATCGATCCGCATCTGTCCCGGACGGAGACCGCGGGTGATCTGCACGGTAAGGACGAAGTTGGTCTCCGCCACGAGGTTTGCGGCGATGACTTCGACCCGGGCTTTCTCCAGCACCTGGAAATGAGTGTAGTTGAAGGTCACTTTGAAGAGCGGCCCGCCGCTGTTGAAGCGACGCTGAAGCTCGGCGAGTGGCAGCCGGCGGTGTGGCAGGGCGTCGATCTCGGCCTGGAAGGCGGCTCGCGCCAGATCGGCCCATGTACCTTCCTCCA
>JANOCF010001150.1:0-6809 GCA_031412055.1 Holophagales bacterium
CGTCACCCCGTCCTCCACAGCAAGCGGGATGCCCGAGATCCCCGAAGCCACCACCGGCAGGCCGCTCGCCATGGCCTCCAGGATCACGTTGGGCAGGCCGTCCACGTTCCCCTTGGAGTCGTGCACCGCCGGCAGGACGAAGACGTCCGCCGCCCGGTAGAGGTCCGGCAGGGTGTCGCGCAGCACCGGCCCGGGCAGGTGGAGCCTGCCGGGAAATCTGCCCGCCTCCCGCTGGAAGTCCGGCAGAAGGTCCCCGCCTCCCGCGAGCACCACGTGCGCTTCCGGATGGCGGCCCAGCAGCTCCGGCAGAGCTTCCATGAGGACGTGGAACCCCTTCTTGGTCGCCATCCGCCCGACGCTCAGGACGAGCGGAGACTCCTCCGGGACGCCCAGACGCTCGCGCCACTCTCTGCCTCGGGACCGATCCGGCGAGAAGGTCTCCACGTCCACCCCGTACGGGATCACCCGGGAACGCTCCGCCGGGAAACCCAGCGCCCGGACGCGGTCGACCAGCTCCGGCGAGCAGCCGGTGAGGAGCCGCGACCGCCGGAGCGCCCAGGCCGCGGCATGCCGCACACCGGGCTTCTCGGCGAGGAAGACATCGCTGCCGTGGAGACCGATGGCCAGGGGGGAAGCGGCTGCGAGGGCGGCAATGATCCCGTTGGGCACGATCCAGTGGGCGTGGACCAGGTCGAACCGCTGGGACCTGAGCTGGCGGCGGACCGCCCGCGCGAGCCCGAGGGCATAGAGCGGGGCCACGAGGCCCGCGCCTCCCTTGACCCGCTCGTCGGCCTCCAGACTCCGGCCGTAGCCGAGAACCTCGCGCTTCTCGGGCGCGTAGCGGAAGGAGACCGCCTCCACACCCTGCTCCTCCCAGCGGGCCGGCACCCCCTCCGCGTGCGGAGCCAGGACCGTGACCCGGTCGCCCAGGCGCACCAGGCCCCGGGCGAGGTCCCGGATGAACGGGCCCGCGGTGTCCCCCTCGAAGCGGGGATAGGTCTGCGTCAGAAAGAGGAGGTTCAGCGGGCCGGAAGTCACTCCAGCCACTCTTTGATCGAGTAGCTGTCGCGGCGGCGGAAGTTCTTGAACGTGATCATCTCCCCGATCAGGCCGGTCGCGAGGACCTGGATGCCCAGCAGGATCAGCAGGATGCCAAGCTGGAGCAACGGCCGGTCGGAGAGGTCCTCGCCGCGGAACATCCAGGCCCAGGCGAGCCAGGTGTTGATGCAGAGGCCGCCGGACAGGAAGAGCAGCCCCAGCGAGCCGAACAGGTGCAGCGGCCGGCGGGTGTAGCGGGTGATGAACAGGACCGTGATCAGGTCGAGCAGTCCTTTGTAGAGCCGGTCCCAGCCGTACTTGCTGACGCCGAAGCGGCGCGGGTGGTGGGTGACCTGAATCTCCCCCACCGAGAAGCCGCGGCGGCTGGCCAGCACCGGGATGTAGCGGTGCAGCTCGCCGTAGACCGCGATCTCGGCCAGCACCTCCCGCCGGTACGCCTTGAAGCCGCAGTTGAAGTCGTGCAGCTCCACCTGGGCCAGCCGGCGGGTGACCCAGTTGAAGAGCCGCGACGGGAGCCGCTTGGACGCGGGGTCCTGGCGCTGGCGCTTCCAGCCGGAGACGAGGTCGAGGTCTTCGTCCTCAAGCTTGGCGAGGAAGCGCGGGATCTCCTGGGGGTCGTCCTGGAGGTCGCCGTCCATGGTGATGACGATCCGCCCGTTGCAGTGGTCGAAGCCGGCGCACAGGGCCGCGGCCTTGCCGAAGTTGCGGCGCAGGCGGACCAGTTTGACCCGGGGGTCGCGCTCGCGGATCTCCCGCACCCGCTTGGGCGTGCCGTCGGACGAGCCGTCGTCCACGAAGATGATCTCGAACGTGCGTCCGAGCCCTTCGAGGACGGCGGCCACCTGCCGCGACAGCTCCCCCACGGTCTCCACCTCGTTGAGGACGGGGACGAGCACGGTAATCTCCACCTCCACAGGCACCTCCATCGGCACCTCTACGGGAGCGGGGGTGATGTTCACCGGCGGGGGCGACGGGGGCTGCTTGGAACGGGGAAACGGCTGGCTCATCGGCGCGTATTGTAACAGGGGAGTACAATCCCGCCCCGATGAAGGCAATCTTATCCCGGGCAATATCCAGGTCAATACTCTGGGCCGTGCTCGGCCTGCTCCTCGCGGCCACGCTCGCCGCCGCCGCGACGCTCGACCGCCGCGACTGGCCCGACCTCGTGGGCGACGAGGCCACCTACCTGATGCAGGCGCAGAGCCTGGCCTGGGACTTCGACCTCCTCTACACCCGGCAGGACTTCGACCGCTTCGTGGAGCAGTGGGGGCGCAAGCCCGACGGCCTGATTCTCCAGGGGACCGACAGGCAGGAGATCGACGGCGGCCGGATGCTCGTCTACGCCAAGCCCTCGGTGTACCCGCTCTTCATCGCGCCGTTCGTGCGCCTCTCCCCTACCCGGGGTGCGGCCGTGGCCAACGCCCTGCTGCTCGCCCTGGCGGCGGTGACGGCCGGGCGGGCGCTCCAGCGGCGGATCGGGGACGCCGCCCCGCTCTGGGTCGCGGCCTGGATCTTCGCCTCGGTGACATTCGCCTACGTGTTCTGGGTCCACTCCGATCTCTTCCTGATGTGCCTCGTGGCCATCGCCCTGGCCTTTGCCTATGGCGGCGTCCCGGAGGCCAGGTCCCGGCCCGGACGCTGGCTGCTGATCGGCGCCCTGCTCGGGATCGTGATCCTTTCCCGCCCGCTCTATGCCGGGCTGCTGCTGCCGGCCGCGCTGGCGGTGCCCGCCGAGCGGCGCAAGGCCGCCATCAGCGCGTTGGCGGCCGGGTCCGCGGGACTGATCCTCGTCTCGGCTCTCGCCAACTTCGTGACCACGGGGACCTTGTCGAGCTATGGCGGCGACCGGCAGAGCTTCTACTCGTACACCGGCTTCCCCGGGGTCGACCCGGCGGCAGGCAACTTCGGCGCGGAGATCGCGGAACGGGGCACGCACTCCTGGATCAAGCCGGAGACGCTGCGGATGGGGTTCGATGCCCGCCAGTCGGGCTGGAACCTCGTCTACTACCTGGCCGGCCGGCACGTCGGGCTCCTCCCCTACTTCCTCCCCCTGGTCCTGGGCTTCCTCGCGTTCAGGCCCGGCGAGGGCCGATGGGCGCTGCTCCTCGCGGTGGCCCTGGCTGCGGGCGCCCTGTTCTGGCTCCGGCCGTTCAACTTCTATGGCGGCGGAGGCGCTCTCGCGAACCGTTACTTCCTGCCGGTCTATCCCGCGCTCTGGTTCCTGGCGGCACGGCCGATCCGGCCGGCCTGGGGCGCCCTGGCCGCCATCGTAACGGCTGCCCTGGCCGCGCCCTTTCTGCTGCCGCTCTGGACGGAGCCCCGCACCTTCCCGATCGCCTCCCAGGGCGGGTACCGGTATGTGAGCGACGCTGCCCGCGCGTGGCTCCCCTACGAGACCACCCTGTCCCACCTGAAGCCCTCGGGCCAGGACGACCTGCTCCAGCACGGGCTCTGGCTGAAGCTCCTGACGCCCAGCCTGGTTCCTGAAGCGAAGGGCGCCCGCCTGCGCCTGGAGCCGGGCCGGTCCGGGGAGCTCCTGGTGGGCAGCGAGCAGCCGCTCCCGATCGTCCGCCTGCGCCTGCCGCCCACGGGTCCGCAGGAGGTCACGGTCTCCGGGGCCGAGGTCGTCCAGTCGATCAAGAGGCCCGAGGGAGGCACGACCCTGCGGCTCCGGCCCAGGCTCCGGGCACGGCACCGGATGTGGTGGGTGGACGATTTCTATCTCTACGAGATCCGGATCGGGAGCCAGGAGGAGGGGCTTACCTTCCAGCTCCTCCCGGAGTGGAAAGCCGATGGCTAGCGAGCGGCGGAAGAAGATCGTCCTCGTCACCCTGTCGGTCCTGGTGACCCTCCTGTTCGCGGAGGCCGCGCTGCGCATCCTGGGGATCGGCAGGATCGACCGGGGTTCCCCCTGGTTCGCGGGCGGGAACCATCCCCGGTTCCTCTTCCAGCCCGATCCGGCGAGCGGCTACACGCTGCGGCCCGGGTTCCAGGGCCGGGAGGTCGCTCCCGGCAACGAGTTCGACATCGCCGCCGTCATCGACGCCGGGGGGCTCCGGGATCACCCACACACCGCGGGTTCCCGGCCGGCCGTGCTGGCCCTCGGCGACTCCATGACCTTCGGCGAGGGAGTCCCCGTCGACCGCACCTGGTCCGCCACCCTGGAGCAAGAGTCCGGCATCCGGGTCTACAACGCCGGGGTGCCCGGCTACAGCACACGCCAGATGACCGGCCGCGCCGCGCGTCTGATCCCCCGTCTCAAGCCGGACCTGGTTCTCGCCACCTTCTCGCCGCAGTGGGACCGCCACCGCTGCGCCGCCCCTTTCACCTACCTGGACGGCTACATCGTGGCCCAGGGCTACCTCGAGCGGCTCCATCCGATCGGCGGCAATCTCTATCTGGGAGAGGTCCGCTGGCCGGTCGTGGGCGCGGCCACGGCCTACGCCAAGCGCTACTCCCACCTGGCGCGGATCGCCCTGCCCGCGATCGGCGACCGCGCCCGCGCGCTGGCAGGCTCCGGCCAGGATGAGGAAGAGCCTCCAGGACCCGAAGCCTACGAGCCGACCGCCCGGTCCCTGGCCGATATCCGCGGACAGGCCGGCCGGGCCGGGGCAAAGTTCCTCGCCGTCCTGATCGAGAGCGACCGCTCCAAGGTGCACGCCGCCGAGACCGCTACGCTGGCGAAGTTCCTCCGCGGGAGGGGCATCCCTTTCGTCGTCATGCGGGATCTCGTCGGCGTCCGCGACTGGCGCCCGCTCCGCTACCCTCTCGACCAGCACTGGAACGAGGCGGGTCACCTCGCCGCGGGCAAGGCCCTGGCCCCTGTTGTCACGAAATCCCTCCGGCGGTAGAGCTCGGCCAGCCCTTCGGGCGAGGTGAAGGTCCGCTCGTAACCCGCGGCGAGCTGGCGCCGGATGGACCGGGCAGCCGGGGCGTCCGGGGCGTCCGTCGGCACGGCTCCGGGCCAGACCAGGAGCACGTAGTCGATTGGGACCGGGTAGCGCGACAGGTCGACCCGGGGCGGCTCGGCTTCCAGGTCGAGCGGGTCGCGGGCGAGGTGGAGGAAGGGGTCGCGCTCAGGCCGGTAGGTGAGCGGGAAGTAGCTCTCGTGGGCCTCGTAGAGGGAGAGATCCACCAGGGGCACGCGAGCCGCGATGTGGCTCCCCGCGTGGACGAAGGGCCAGGTGCGGAACGCGAGGCGCCGGCCGTCGTCCTCCTCGCCGGCGTTGGAGAACGACAGGGTCAGCAGCCCGCTGCGGGGTTCCACGTGAGGGATCACGGTGAGGATGTCGGCCATGTGCGCGCCCAGCGACGCCCACATGCCGAGCATCAGGGCCACGAGCGCCATGGAAACGGCCGCTCCGGCCGCCTGGATGGACGTCCGAAGCTGCGGCGGGAAGGAGACGGTCCCCAGCCAGAGGATCAGGACCATGAAGGGGAACAGATTGAGCCGGTGGGTGACGAATCCTCCCTGCCCCATCTCGTTGGGAGCCACGAAGTAGACCCCAACGAGCAGGAGCACGACGAGCAGGAGGCCGTCGCCCGGGAGGAGCCCATGCCGCCGAAACCGTAGAGACCGGCGTTTCAGCGCCACCACCGTCAGGGCTCCCAGGAGCGCGACCAGGGCCAGGGAGAGAGCCACGAGCCGGCTGTCCAGGGAGACGAGGGAGTAGAGAGAGGCGAGCTGCCGGGCCTTGGCGACGAGGGTCATGTCTGAAACCTGTCCCGCCATCCGCTCCTGGAAGAAGGAGAGCAGGAGGATCACCGCCGGAGCCGAGGCCACAAGCGGCCCGGCGAGCCATCCCAGAGAGCGGAAGCCCTTTCCCTTCCGGAGATCCAGAAGAGTCCGCCAGGAGGCGAGGGTCAGGAGCGTGCCGACCAGGACTCCGAGAGTGACCGGGTGGCAGAAGTAGGTCCAGAGGACCAGGAGGGTCAGGGCGAGCGTCCGGAGGATGCCGAGGCGCCCTCCGTGCCGCAGCCAGAAGCCGAGCGCGAAGAGGAACGCGGCCAGGCTGAAGCAGAAGTTGTAGAAGCCCAGGTTGAGCAGGAGGTTGTAGGTGAACGGAAACATCAGGACCGCCAGGAATCCCGATTGGGGGCGGATCGATCGCAGCGCGTAGCGGGCCGCGAGAGGCAGCAGGATGACGTAGGCCGAGAGCAGGACCTGCTCGGCCAGCGGCAGAGGGAGGAACCCGAGGACGTCCGCGAGGAGGGTGAAGACGAACCGGTTGGGGATGGCCTCGCGATTGGGCTGGAAGGTCTCCCCAAGCCAGCCTCCTCCGGGCTCGCCGATCTCGCGCAGGGCATGAGCCATGGAGAGATGGGCCGGGCCGTCCTGCGTGGAGACGAAGGGCACGAGCCAGATCGGCAGCAGGTGCAGGAGGATCAGGCCGGCGAAGAGCCAGCCTTCCTGCCGGCGCCGGCTTGGAGGAGTCGGAGGGTTGGGCGAAGGGGTCACGGGGGCGAATGGTAGCGCTATCATGGCCCGCTCCGATGAATCCTCCTCTCAAGCTCAGCGTCGTGATCCCCTGCCTCAACGCCGAGGCCACGCTCGCGGACCAGCTGGAAGCTCTGGCCGGGCAGAGCTGGCCGGGCGGCTGGGAGGTGATCGTCGCCGACAACGGCTCGACCGATGGCTCGCGGGCGGTGATCGAGCGTTTCCGGGACCGCCTTCCCGGCCTCTGTATCGTGGACGCGTCCGACCGCCGGGGCCAGGCGCATGCCCGCAACCTGGGTGCCGCAGCGGCCAC
>JANOCF010001151.1:0-2005 GCA_031412055.1 Holophagales bacterium
CCCCTAGAGTCATCCCCAGCAGGTCTGCAACCTTCTCCTGGGTTCGGTTCCACAGCCCTTTGAGCCGGTTCTCGGGGTCGATCTCCTTGATCAGGAGGACGCCACCCGGCGGAAGCCGCTCGGCCGCCTGACCGAGCAGGCGGTCCCAGCCGGCGACCGGGACGCGGCAGAGGACGTCGAAGATGGTGACGGCGTCGAAGGCGCCGGTGACGGCGTCGCCGTAGCCCGCCACGAAGCGGACCCGCGGGTGGCGCCAGGTGACCAGAGGCTTGCGCGCGTCGGGCTCGACGGCGACGACCTCGGACGCTCCCGCCTCCACGGCCAGGCGCGCGAAGGTGCCGTGGCCGGCCCCGAGGTCGAGGATGCGGCCTCCGGCCGGCAGGTAGGGGAGCACGCGCACGAACGGGCAGGTCAGGAACCGTCCGACCGCGTGCAGGCGCACCGGCAGCGGTGCCGAAGCGTAGCTCCGCCGGACGAGAGTGAACGCCGCCGCGAATGGGACTTTTGCCATGGGGCAAAGCATATATAATCAGGCGCCTCTCAGCCTCTGGTCCGATGAACGAACTGAGCCCATCCCGCCGCGCAGGTTGGCGGCCGCGGTCCCTCCTGCTGCTCCTGGGACTGGCCGCGGTGGGCGCCGTGCGTCTGCTCACCCTGCCCAGGAGCCTCTGGGAGTGGGACGAGGTCCTGTTCGTCCGCGGCATCGTCCGGTTCGACCCCCTGCACCACAGCCCGCATCCGCCCGGCTATCCGCTGCTGATCGGGCTGGGCAAGGCGATGACATGGATCACCGGCGATCCGTTCGCCAGCCTGGTCGCGCTCGGCGTGATCTCCTCGTGCGTCGGGTTCGTGGCGCTCGCGGCGGCGTACCGCTCGTTCGCTGGCGGAGGAGAAGAAGGCGAGCGCGCGGGGCTGATCGGGGCGCTGCTGTTCTGTTTTTCGCCGGCCATGCTGGTATACGGACCGCTCGCCCTGTCCGATGCGCCGGCCTTGATGTTCCTGGCCCTGTCGCTGGCCGCGGCGGGGCGGCTGATCGGGACGCGGGGAGAGACGGCGCCGGCCGTAGCCCTGGGACTTGCCGCCTCCGCGGCCATCGGCTGCCGGCCGCAGCTCGCTCTCGCGGTGCTGCCGATGCTCGCGGTCGCGCTCGCCCTGGCCGGCAGGCGCAGGGCGTGGGGCGTTGCGCTGGGCTCGTTCACCGCGCTCTCCCTGGCCTGGTTCCTGCCGCTGCTCGCGGCCGTCGGCGGACCGGCGGGCTTCGTGCCGTTCCTCTCCAAGCAGGCCGGCTTCGTGGTGGCGTACGACGCGAACGCCTCGCGGGCCGGAATGTCCTGGATGGATGTGGCGAGGCGCTTCCTCGCCCATCCCTGGGGCGACCGGTGGCTCTCCTTTCCGGTGCTCGCCCTGGCCGGGGCCGGCGTTGCGGTGGCGGTCGTCCGGCGCTTCCGGACCGCTCTTCCCCTGGCTGTCTTCACGGGCATCGAGCTGAGCTTCGCCCTGTCGGTGATGAACGCGCAGGACGCTGTGCGCTACGCACTGCCCGGCATGCTGGGCATCGCCTTCGCGGCCGGTGTCGGGGCCGAGGCCGTGGCGCGGAAACTGCGGGTGCCGGCCGGCGCCCTTGTCCTGGCAGGGCTGTTCGCGGCGGGCTCTGTCCGGTATGCCCAGCCGCTCCTCGCGGTCCGCACTCGGACCCCGTCGCCGCCAGTCCAGGCGATCGAATGGGCGCGCCGGAACCTGCCGCCGCGCACCGTCTTCCTGGTGGAGCCGGTGATGGCGGCGTACGTCGACCATCTTCTCCCCAGGTCGGAGCGGCTGCTGATCGACGAGGGGCTCGAGCGCTTCGCCGCCAAACCGGGCCGGCCGGTCTACCTCCTGGGGGATGGCGAGAGCGGCTGGCCAGGGGCAAGCACCTTCCGCTGGCCGGAGAGCGACGCCTACGGCAAGCTCAGCCGGGGCGGCCTCTATCGGGTGGTCTCCCTCTCGCCGATCCCGCCGGGCCGCC
>JANOCF010001152.1:0-2520 GCA_031412055.1 Holophagales bacterium
CGGGCTGGCTTCGAGGACCTCCTCGATCCAGCGCTCGATCTGCGAGGTGTCGCTGATCTGGCCCAGGCCGAGGCGCTCCACCGCGGCCTCGGGCTCCTCGCCGGACTGCCAGATGTCCACGAAGACCTCCTTGGCGGCGCTGGAGGAGAGCTTGCCCGCCTCCACCAGGGCGACGAGCGCCGCCAGCCGGGCCGGCGGGATGGCACCCCCGAGATCACTGAGGTCTGCCTTGCGCTCCTTGAGCTCGCGCAGCAGCTCGCCCATGATCCAGTTGGCGATCCCCTTGGGGCTTCCCGCCTGGGCTTCGACCGAGGCTTCGAAATACTCGGCGAGCTCGCGCGCCGTGGTGAGCACACCCGCGTCGGCCGGCGACAGGCCGTACTGCGAGGCCAGCCGCGCCCGGCGTACCCAGGGCAGCTCGGGCAGCGTGCCGCGGATCGCCTCGACGCGCTCGGCGGTCAGCACGAGCGGCGGCAGGTCGGGCTCGGGGAAGTAGCGGTAGTCGTGCGCCTCCTCCTTGCTGCGCATCAGGCGCGTCGCACCCGTGGCCGCGTCGAAGCTGCGGGTCTCCTGGACCACGCGCCCGCCGGACTCGATCATCTCGATCTGTCGCCCGATCTCGTGCTCGATCGCCCGCGCCACGTTGCGGAACGAGTTGAGGTTCTTGACCTCGGCCTTGGTGCCCAGACGCTCTTGTCCCCGCAGGCGCACGGACACATTGGCGTCGCAGCGCAGGCTCCCCTCTTCCATGTTGCCGGTGCTGGCGCCGGTGTAGAGCAGGAGCTGGTGGAGGGTCTGGAGGTAGTCCGCGGCCTCGGCGGCGGTGGACATGTCCGGCCGGGAGACGATCTCGACCAGCGGCACGCCGCAGCGGTTGAAGTCGACCAGGCTCTGGCCCGGCAGGTCGCCTCCGCCCGGGGCTTCGTGGAGCAGCTTGCCCGCGTCCTCTTCCAGGTGGAGGCGCTCGAGGTGGACTCTCTTGTCGTGCTGGGCCAGCGGCAGGAGGCCGCCTTCGGCCAGCGGACGGTCGAACTGGCTGATCTGGTACCCCTTCGGAAGGTCGGGGTAGAAGTAGTTCTTCCGCGCGAAAATCGATTGCGAGTGGACGTCGCAGCCCAGGGCCAGAGCCAGCCGGGCGGCCAGGTCCACCGCGTGCCGGTTGACCACCGGCAGGGTGCCGGGGTAGCCAAGGCAGACGGGGCAGACCAGGGTGTTGGGAGCCGCGCCGAACCGGTTCGGACAGCGGCAAAACATCTTGGTCTGCGTCAACAGCTGGACGTGGACCTCGAGTCCGATGACGGCTTCGTACTCGTGAGGCATGGGATCAGTAGTCTACTAGAATCGCCTGCGTGAAAGCCTTCGCCCTCCTCCTCGCGTTCCTTGTCCTCCTCGTGGTCTCCTGCGGACCCGACCCGGAAGAAATCCCCAACCTGGACTCGCCCGGCAAGACGATCGTCTGCCTGGGCGACTCGATCACCTCCGGAGTCGGGGCTGCTCCCGGGCAGCCGTTCCCGGTGCTCCTGGCGGAGAAGATCGGCAGCGAGGTGATCAACGCGGGTGTGCCCGGAGACACCTCCGAAGGCGGGCTCGCCCGGGTGGACGAGGTGCTCGCCCACGATCCCTGGATGGTCATCGTCGAGCTTGGGGGCAACGACATCCTCAACCAGGTTCCGCCGGAGCGCATGGAGGCGGCGCTGCGGCAGATCCTCGACCGGCTCCTGGCCGCCCGGGTGGTACCGGTCCTGGTCGAGATCGAAGTGCCCTTTGCCGGGCGCTACTCCGACGTGTTCGAGCGCCTGGATGCCGACTACGACATCCCCGTGATCGAGGAAGCCCTTGGAGACATCCTGGTGGACCCGGCCCTGAAATCCGACCCGATCCACCCGAACGCGCAGGGGCACGTGAAGCTCGCGGAAGCGGTGGCCGACGTGGTGGAGCCGATCCTGAAAGCGCGGAGAGACCGGTGATCGAGGGACCTGTCCTCGAAGGCGGCTACCGGGTCTGGCGGGCGCGCCGGGGAGACGTGGAGGTCCGCTTCACGGGCCGAGGCGACCTGGGTCCGGACGTCGAGCGCGCCGAGGTCCTTCGGCGCATCGAGCCCGAGGCTCCTTCGGTGGCCTGGGCGAAGCAGATCCACTCCGCCCGGGTCCTGCCGGCGCAGTCCGGAGCGTGCGGCGAGGGCGACGCCCTGTTCACGGAGTCTTCCGGTCTCGCCCTGTCCGTAATAACTGCGGACTGCGTGCCTGTCGTTCTGGCCGGCCCTCGCGGTGCCCGCGGCATTGCCGCGGTGCATGCCGGCTGGCGCGGCATCGCCGGCGGAGTGGTCCCGGCGACTTTGGAAGCCGCGGGCGGCGGAAGAGGCTGGAGCGCGTGGATCGGACCCGCGATCGGGCCGTGCTGCTACGAGGTCGGCGAGGAGGTGGCGGAGCAGGTGGTAGCGGTGAGCGGTCCCGAAGTGGTGGTCCCTGGTCCCGCGGGCAAGCCTCACCTGGATCTCGTCGCGGCGGTGCGGCGGCAGCT
>JANOCF010001153.1:0-12363 GCA_031412055.1 Holophagales bacterium
GCGGCTTCCGGCTCTCATCGGAAGATCAGGCGCTTCTCCTCCAGTCGATCAACCAAGCCGACCGCGGCGAGGTTGTCGACGGCTGGCAGCTTCTCGAAGAGCTTCCGGACAAAGCGTTGCGCCTTCGGCTGGAGGTCACCAGCGATGCCGAGCGGCAGATTCGCGAGGCGGCAGCTTGGTGGCATGCAAATCGACCCGCTGCTCGCGGTCTGTTCCGCCAGGAACTGACCCGCGGCTTCGAGCTCATCACGACCCAGCCCGAGATCGGGACGCAGGCGTTGGACGCGCCTGTTCGTGGAGTCCGCCGAATTCACCTCTTCCGTATCCATTACCACCTCTACTACCGTCTCCCGAATGAGGAGACGATCGAGATCCTGGCCCTCTGGCACGTTCGTCGCGGCGGTCCTCCTCCGTTCATCTCCTGATGCTGGAAGGGCCTCCGTTATAGGATTGCCCTGATTCAAGGCGGGATCTTCCCCGCCGCTTCCGGGAGAGCTGACGCATGAAGACGTTGAGAAGCTATGTTTGCGGACGCTGGCACGAGGCCTCCTCGGGCTTCGCGACCCTGGTGAACCCGTCGACCGAGGAGGAGATCGCCCGCGCGTCCAGCGAGGGGATCGACTTCGGCGAGGTCCTGGCCTGCGCCCGCGAAAAGGGTGGCCCGGCGCTGCGGGCCATGACCTTCGCCCAGCGCTCCGGCCTGCTCAAGGAGATGTCGCGCGTCCTGCGCGAGCACCGGGACGAGCTCCTGGACCTCTCGCGCCAGAACAACGGCACCACCACCCCGGACGGCTCCTTCGACATCGACGGCGGCGGCGGCACCCTGGCCTGGTATGCCATGGCGGGCAAGCGGCTCGGCGACCGCTCCTTCCTCACGGAGGGCGACGGCGTCCAGCTCGCCAAGACCGAGGCCTTCTGGGGCCAGCACATCCTGGTGCCCCGGCAGGGCGTGGCGGTCCACATCAACGCGTTCAACTTCCCCGTGTGGGGCTTCGCGGAGAAGGCGGCCTGCGCCCTGCTCGCGGGCATGCCGGTGATCACCAAGCCGGCCACCGCCACCGCGCTGACGACCGAGCGCGCCATCGAGATCATCGTCGAGGCGGGTATCCTCCCCGAGGGCGCGCTGCAGCTCATCGTGGGCTCCACGGGCGACCTTCTGGACCGGCTCGGACCCCAGGACGTCCTCGCGTTCACCGGCTCCGCGGACACCGCCAGGATGCTGCGCTCCAAGGACAACCTCCTCGCCTCCTGCACGCGCGTCAACGTCGAGGCGGACAGCCTGAACGCGGCCGTGCTCGGCCCGGACGCGGCGGCCGGCTCACCCACCTTCGACCTTTTCGTCAAGGATGTGGCCCGGGAGATGACCCAGAAGACCGGCCAGAAGTGCACGGCCGTGCGCCGCATCCTGGTCCCGGCCGACCGGGCGGACGAGGTCCAGCAGGCCCTGACCGCCCGGCTGGACAAGGTGGTGGTCGGCAACCCCGCGGATCCGTCTGTGCGCATGGGACCGCTCGCCACCGCCAACCAGCTCGAGGACGCGCTGCGCGGCATCGCGGAGCTGGAGAAGGGGGCGCGGGTCGTCTACGGAGGCGCGAAGCGGACCGATGGCGCGGGCGCGCCTGAAGGCAAGGGCTTCTTCCTGCCGCCGACCCTGTTGCGGAGCGACGACGCGAAGAATGCCGGCCCGGTGCACGAGCGGGAGGTCTTCGGTCCCGTGGCCACGCTCCTCTCCTACGACGCGACGCCGCACGAAGCCGCGGAGATCATGGCCATGGGCGGGGGTACGCTGGTGACCTCGGTCTACAGCGACGACGCGGGCTGGATCGGTGAATTCCTGGCACGCGGCGCCACCGCGACCGGTCGCGTCTACCTCGGCTCGGAGGCGAGCGCGGCGGAGGGTCCCGGATCGGGCGCGGCCCTGCCCCAGACCCTGCACGGCGGCCCCGGCCGCGCGGGCGGTGGCGAGGAGCTGGGCGGTCTGGTGGGTGTGAAGCTCTACCTTCAGCGGGTGGCCATCCAGGGCAGCCGCGCCCTGGTGGACGAGCTGGCGGGGGTCACCCAAGAGGCTGGCGCTTGAGCCAGGATCAGGCTCTTCGCGATCATCTCCTGGAGCTGCTGCGCGCCGGCAGCGCTCATCTCGGCTTCGACGAGGCGATCGAGGGTCTCCCGGCGGACCTCCGGGGCTCGCGGACGCAGGATCTACAACACAGTCCGTGGCAGCTCGTGGAGCACCTGCGCATCACGCAGTGGGACATCCTGGAGTTCAGCCGCAACTCCGGCCACGCCTCGCCCAAGTGGCCGGAAGGCTACTGGCCGGAGACCGCCGCTCCGCCGGACGACGAGGCGTGGGACCGCGCCGTCGAGCAGTTCCGCCGGGACCTGCAGGCCATGCAGAACCTCGTGGCCGATCCCGAGACCGACCTCTTCGCGAAGATCTCGTGGGGAGACGGGCAGACCATCCTGCGCGAGGCGATGCTCGTCGCCGATCACAACGCCTACCACGTCGGCCAGATCGTGACCGTGCGGCAGGTGCTGGGGGCGTGGCAGCCCCCGGCCTTACCATAGCTCTGTCTTATGGTACTCTTGGCGTTGCTACCGACAGGAGTACCCATGCCTCTACGCAAGACTGCGATCGCAATCCCCGATGACCTCCTTTCAGCCGTCGATCGCGCTGCACAATCTCGTGGCGAGTCGAGAAATCGATTCGTGACCCGCGTGCTCCAGGAAGCTGTTCATGCCCGCCGAGACGCTGAGGTTACAAGACGTTTGAATGAGCTCTTCGCCGACGGCGGGCTGGCCAAAGAACAAGCTGGAGTGGCGAGTGCGTTGGATGCGGTCGGGACCGATTGGACGGACGAGCGCTGGTGATCCGACAGGGCGAAGTGTACTGGCTACACTTCGGCACCCCCGACGGCTCGGAACCAGCAGGGCGCCGCCCTGCGCTCGTAGTGCAGCACGACAGGTTCAACCGGAGCGCTATATCGACAACTGTCGTCGCCGCAGTGACATCCAATCTTCGCTTGGCGGGCATGCCGGGCAACGTTCGTCTGAGGCGCGGCGAGGCAGGGCTCTTGCTCGCCAGCGTCGTCAACATCTCTCAGCTTCGCACCGTCGACCGCAGCCGACTCGGTGAACAAGTCGGGCTCCTCGGGCCAGCCCGGCTGCGCGAGGTTCTCAAAGGGATCGCACTCCTTTTCGGAACCGACGACGTGTCCGAAGCGGAGATCTGACCCCCAGCGGGACGCCGGAAGTCCCGGCGCAGCCATAAGGCGGCCAGGGAGGCGTTCCTGCCCTCCCTGGACTCACGACGATTCTGCTACTTCTGCTTCGGCGGTGCCGGCACCGCGTGCAGCTCGATGGCGCCGATCCGCAGGTTGGACTCGGCGCGGAAGGCCTTGTTTGCCTCCTCGCGATGTGCCTGGAGCTTCGCCGGGTCGGCGGGAACGCGGCCTGTGGTGGCCTCGATCACCACGGTCAGGCCGGAAGCGGCCGCACTGCCGCCGAGCGCGCGCAGCTCGTCGGTGACGTCAAAGGTCTGCGTCTTCTTCTCGGGGCTGCTTTCACCTCCGTGGCGATGTCGGAAGGCGCCGAACCACGAGATCGTGCCCACATGCTGGCGGTTGGCCGGATCGTCCTTCTTCACCAGGTAGACGTGGAAGAGCGTGCCCGGATGACTGTCCGCGGCGATGTCGCGCAGGATGAGCTCTACCGTTCCCGGTTGCGTGAGGTCCGCGAGTGCGCCTGCCAGCTTCGGACGCGGCACGTCCAGGTCGACGCTGGTCGTCGGGGTCTTGATGGCAACGGTCTTGGAGGCGCCGACCATGGCCTTCTTCCTTTCTCCACCGGCTGCCGGGGCCGGAGTCTCCTCGGGGGCGGCGAAGGTCATCGACGCCAGGGAGGCGACCGCCTTCGGGCGCGAGCAGTTGGTGACGTTGTCGTAGACGTAGCCGAGCGTCTTGGAGTCCAGGAAGCCCTTCACCGGCAGAGTCTGCATCGTGCCCGTCCCGTCGACGAAGCTGAACTCCTGGTCCTGCCAATCGCCGGCCGGGGTCCCATGGAGCTGCTGCCAGCAGGCCCACATCCGGTCGATGTTTCCATGATGTGAATAGAAGATGGGATCGTTCCCGGCCACGGGCACGTCGCCCATGTGAGCCACCGGACAGGTCGGGCCGACCGTGCAGTGGACGTAGCCGTGGATGCCTCCCTCGATCCGGCCCTCGAAGGTGAAGTAGTCCGTGATCGCCAGGAGGTCGTCGATATCAGTGGAGTTCGCGTCGAGCGTGGAGGCGCCGGTATTGATGCCCGGATCGCGCTTCGCGTCATAGATCGAGGCGGCCGTGTTCTGGAAGGCCGCCGGCAGGGCCAGTTGCGCGGGATCGGTATAGTCCCAGTACGGCAGCCGCAGCGTGTCGTCGCCCGAGGCCCAGCGCAGGACCTGCTCGTAGAAGTAGAGGTACATGCGGTGCCAGCCGAAGAAGTTCAGGGCCTGCGTCTGCCCCGAGTGCTGGCAGGTCGCCCAGACCGTCGTGGCGGTGGAGTCGGGGGGCGTCTGGTCGTTGATCCCCTGGTAGTAGGGCACGTACTGCGACATCTGGTTCTGTTCCAGGTAGGCGATCTGCTGCGCCACGGTCCCGTCGGGGCTCTGGGCTCCGTAGTAGCCGTGGATGTTCGCCCAGTACTGCCAGCTCCGGCGGAAATCCGCCGAGTCCTGGGGGCTGGTGTCCAGCGACTTCATCTTCTTGATGGCGGCCTGCAGGCTGGCGAGGCGCTTGGCGCCGTCCGGCCCGCTGACGAAGTCCTCCCATTTCATGCGGACCTGCGGCGCGGTCGGCGCGGCGGGCGCCGCCGTCTGGGCCTCGGCTACGGCCTGCGTGAGAACGATGGCTGCGACTGCGGCCATGAGAATGCGCGCAACTCTGTGGGTACCCATGAGGATGCCTCCTTGACTGGTAGCCGGGCGGGGGGTACAGCTTTAACATTTTGTGTAACGGATGAGCGTTCAAGGTACCACAGAAAGAGCCTGGTGCCCCAGGCCGGGAATCTCCTCCAGATGGGGCAACGGCGAGTCGAGGACATCCGAGAAGAGTGTGAGCACGCGAAAGGTGAGCCCCCAGATGGCGCTGTCCTGGAAGCGGATGGCCGGGTAGAGCAGGCGCTTACCCTCCTCGCGCTCCCACTCGAGATGGCTGGAGTTGCGCGGGTCCCACAGGTAGGAGAGCGGGATCCAGAACGCGCCGGCCACTTCGTGGTTGGGCGCGAAGGGGGCGTGCTCCTCGCCGAGGTAGTAGACGAAGGGGGAGAGGATCATGCGGTGATCGCCGCGATCACCGCGATCACCGCGATCGGCGCCTCCGAGCCGGACCAGAACGTCGGAGAGTCCGCCGAGCCACTGGGGCTCGCCCACGGAGAGGCCCACCTCCTCCAGGGTCTCGCGCTCGGCCGCGGCGCGCGGGTGGGGATCGGTAGGGTCCCAGCGTCCGCCCGGCAGGGCCATGTGTCCGGACCACGGATCGAGCGGATGCTCGGCGCGGCGGATGAAGCACATGGAGAGATCGTCATCCCGTCCCGCCATGACGAGGGCGACCGCCGCCGCCGTGTTGCCCGGCTCCGGGGCGACGAGGTGTGGCTGGTGTCGGGAGAGCGCCTCCCGGATCTGCTGGATCGTGAACGGCACTTGCGGCCCTCCTGGACGAGAGAAGCGTCCCGCAGCATGGCTGAATTCCCCTCTCCTCGCCAGCCTGGAAGTCGCGAATCAGCCCTTCAGGACCTCCTTACCTCGCTCGGAAGTCGCGACTTGCCGCCGATTCGCGGTTCGCTTCGAGAAGTTCGCGACTCACTGCGGCAAGTGAACCGCGAACTGGCGCCTAGGAACCGCGAATAACCGCGAATCCGTCTTTCGAGGTCGGGAGGAGTCGCGAACTGAGAGGTCTGGAAGGCTACGAGCTGCGAATGGGTCGCGAAACAACCGCGAACAGCCGCGAACTGGCAGCCGGGAACCGCGAATTGGCAGGGTAGAAGGCTCCGGGTGACCAGGAAACCGCGAATTGGGAGAAGTTCGCGACTTGTTCTGTAGCCAGAGGCCTCTCTGAGAGCCCGGGAATCGGGCCGGAACGGGTTGTGGACCTTCTCGGGAGCCAGGAAGTCCCGAATTCAGGACTGGGAGTCGCGAATGGGGGAGAGTTCGCGACTACGGGGCTGCGGGTTGAGAAGAGCTAGTGCTCTGGAGCCACTCGCAAGCGGGGTCGATGGAGGGCAATCGGAAGGTGCTCCGAGAAGGACTCGAAGTCACCATCCGTGGTAAGAATTGGGAGGTTTTGGCGCTCAGCTACAGCGCAGAGAAGGAAGTCCGTATTCGAGCCCTGTATCCCACGGCTCCGGCAAAGGTTGTAGAACTCGGCTGCCCTCTCGTAGTCGATTGTTTTCAGAGCCAGATCCGGGAAGGCTTGGAGTTGAGTCCGCAGTTTGAGGAAGTGCGACATCTCCCTGATTCCAGAGAGGATCTCCTGCCGAACAGGCCCAACGAGACGCACCCGCGCCTCCAAGATCAGATCTCGGAGCTCAGTTACGGCCCCATGGTCCGGAGGCTTGCGGTACCGGAAAGCCAGGGACCAGACGCTCGTGTCGACGAGTACGGTCAACCACGGCTCCGCTGCTTCTTGTAGTCGTACTCCGGATCGTAGTCGATCTGACCAAACAAATTCAGGATCTCGGCCTGCTTGCGCCGCTGAATGTATTCCTGGAGAGCCTCGGTCACGGTCGCCTTCTTTGTCCGGTGGCCCCCGACGCGGAGAGCCTCTTCGAGGAGCTCGTCATCAATTGCCAGATTCGTAGGCATTGGCTTCACACCTCCCTTCACACAGTATCACGGGAGTTGATGTGTGAAGAGACCGCCTACGGGCAGGTCGCGAACGCGCTCGTATCCTGGACCGGCTTGAACGGGGTGCCCTGGGGGTTGGTGTACTGCCGGACGACCTCGCGCAGGGTGTCGTTCACCGTGATGCGGACGCGGGTGTCGGTCAGGCCCCCGGCGAAGACCCAGTAGCGGCCGTTGAGGCCACAGCCGTCCAGGACCTTGACCACCAGCTCCACGTTCTCGCTGTTGAAGAACCAGAAGAGGCCCGTGTCGGAGGTCAGGGGGACGGCCCGGCCCGAGCCGCTCTGGCCGTTCCGGGTCGCCCACTCCACCTCCACCTGGAAGCGTGAATCGTTGAGACAGAGACGGGTGCTGCCCGGAGAGCAGCCGGCGGTCTGTGCCGGACGCCAGCCGAGCTGCACGACCTCGAAGTCGTCGGCGGTCAGCTCTTCGAACGCTGGGTTCAGGACGTCGTTGTTCCACCGGGAGTCGTGGGCTCCGGTGATGTACATGTCCGTGCCGTTGTCGGCCAGGATCAGGCCGTAGGTCTTCATGGCCTGGAAGATCTTCCGCACCTCGGGCGGGTAGCCGGAGATGTTCTTGTTCGCCTTGAGGCGCAGGCGCGCGCCCATCGGTGGAGCCCCCTGGGTGTTGCCCGCGGTGTGGGACGCGGGGTACACGTGCCCGTTGGTCCGCCGGACCGTGAAGCGGAAGGCGTGGCGGATCGGGTCCGATCCGAAAGCCTCGTCGTAGCGCACCAAGCCGGGAAGGATCGCCAGGCCGGCGGCGTCGGCGCTGGTCCAGCCCTCGGGCCGGCGGGTGTTGGTGTCCAGGGGAAAGATCGCGCCCGAGCCCGCCTCCCAGCGGTTGGCGGGGGCGTTCCAGAAGGTGTGGTACAGCTCGAAGAGAAGCCGGC
Source organism: Holophagales bacterium (assembly GCA_031412055.1). Lineage (GTDB taxonomy): Bacteria > Acidobacteriota > Thermoanaerobaculia > Multivoradales > UBA5704 > DATMER01. The sequence continues at coordinate 7,770 of JANOCF010001153.1, forward strand.
GGTCGCGGTCGACGATCAGCATGTGCCGGTCGCCTCCGGCGTCCACGTTGCCGGGGTATCCTCCCTCGATGTAGCCCGGCTGGGACTTGGCCGCTTCCGGGATGGGGTAGCCGCCCGGCCGGCCGGGCGCGGGCGCGCCGGAGTCGCTCTCGTCGCCATACTCGACGAAGGTGACGGGCACCAGCGGCTGGCTCCCGGGCACGCTGAGGTAGATCAGCCCGTAGGTCTCGGGCGGGGAGTCCGTGAAGCCGCCGAAGTCCGGATGAAGCTCCGTGCCGCGGCCGATGAAGTCGAGGAACTGACCGCTTTTCGGATCGACCGGAGCCGAGCTGACGTCCACGTTCCACCAGTTGTCCGAGGGGAGCAGGGGCGACGGGAGCGGACCGCCGGGCTGGGCCGCAGCGGCGGACGCGAGGAGGAGGACGGCGGTGACCGCAACGGCGAGTCGAGTTTTCTTATTCATGACGTTCGATAAGCTTAGCAGGAGTTCAGGACGATGGAGATTCGCGAGCTCGCCCTGAGGGTCCTTCAGTCGGAGGACATCGACGTCAAGCTTGCCCCCCCATCGAGGGAGCAACCGGGGGAGCTGACGGACGACGCGCCCGGTCCGGCCTTTCGGGTCGAGGAGCCGGGCCGGCCGCTTGGCCTTCGCTTCCAGACGAGGATCGCGGTGCCCGGCATCGAGGGGATGCCCGACCCGGCGCAGCGCCCGCGCATCCTTCACGCTCTGGCCAACCACGAGCTGCAAGCGGCAGAGCTGTTCGCCTGGGCCTTGCTGGCGTTTCCGGACGCGCCGCCCGATTTCCGGCGGGGGCTTCTGCGTATCCTGGACGACGAGCAGCGGCACACGCGGATGTACATCACCCGCACCGAGGCGGCCGGGGCGCGCTTCGGCGACTATCCGGTGAACGGCTACTTCTGGAGCAAGGTGCCGGACATCCACTGTCCTCTCCAGTTTCTCTGCGCCATGTCGCTGACCTTCGAGAACGCCAACCTGGACCATACCGACGAGTACGCCGAGGCCGCGCGCCGAGCGGGCGATCTGAAGACCGCGGCCGTGATCGAGCAGGTGCAGCAGGACGAGATCGAGCACGTCCGCTTCGGTTGGACGTGGTTGCAGGTGTTGAAGAAGGAGGAGGAGTCCGCGTGGGATGCCTTCCGGGGCAATCTCACATGGCCGCTGCGTCCGGTCAAGGCGAAGGGGAAGACGTTCAACCGGGAGGGAAGGGTGGCGGCGGGGTTGGATGCGGAGTTCATCCGGCGGTTGGAGGAGAGCGAGGGTTGAATCCTCACCCCCTATCCCCCTCTCCCATCTCCCGCCCAAGCCCCCGCCGGGAGTGGGGGGACGTTTCCGAACCTGCTTGCCTTGAATCAGCACCAATGCCCGCAGGCGTTCCCCCTCTCCCGGGGAAGGGAGGGTGGGAGATGGGAGAGGGGGACAGGGGGTGAGGTCCATCCTCGCCAACCTCCTCTGCGAGGAAGAGCTGGGACGGAGCCGCCGCCGCACCCCATCCCGCCAAACGCTCCAGACCGTCTCGGGGCTCGCGACCCTGCTCCGCGTCTTCGCCCGGGAAGGGGACCGCCTCTGGACACCGGCGCCCGTGGAACCGGAGCGGGTCGTCGCGGTCCCGGGACTGCCGATTCCGATCCTGGAGAGTGGTCCAACGCAGCCTGCCGACGAGGTGCTCGCCTGGTGCGAAACCCTTCAAGTTGCTGCGCTCCGAAAGCTCCCCAGAGAGCCGATCGACGCCCCTCTCCATGAGCTGCTCTGGCATCTGCCGACTGCCTCTCCTGAGGTCGTCGAGACCGTTCATCACCGGGCGTTTCATCTCCGAGTCGCGGAAGAGTTGGGCTGCGCTCTTCCCGGAGCCCGGATGATCGAATCCGTTTCGGAGCTCGACTCGGTAACGTGCTCCTCCTGGGTGGTCAAGGCACCGTTATCCGCCTCGGGACGTTCTCGCTATATCGAGCGCAACGGTCCAGCGCTCTCGGATCCCAAGGCTCGCCGCACAGTGGAGAGGCTGTTCGAAAAGCACGGTCCGCTCCTGTTCGAGCCCTGGATGGACCGAACAGCCGATTTCGGGTGTTCCGCCCTTTTGATGCCCCAACTGCGGATCGTCGGGTTCCACCGGCAGGCCGTGGATATCAAGGGACAGTTCGTGGGGATCGATCTGCCGGCGGAGGTGCCGGAAAGGATGCAGGAAGTCGTGGAGGGGGCCGCCGCAGCGCTGCAGAGGGCCGGTTATGTGGGTCCTTTCGGGATCGACGCCTGGGAGTATCGGAAGCCAGGCGGAACGCCGGACGGGCTCGCTTTCCATCCCCTGGGAGAGATCAACGCCCGGATGACGTTCGGGCTCGTGGCCTGGGCGCTGGCGGAGCGGCTCGGGATGGAGCGGATGCGGTTGCGCTTTGGTCCCGAGGCTCCTCCAGGGGCGATCCTCCTGCTGGCTGGCGGGGCCTGGATGGAAACCTTTTAAACCACGACGAACCGGGTCGCCGTCTCGGGTTTCCAGGGCTTCTCGGCGAGCTGCTGGCTGGCGTACCGGTAGCCGGCCTCTACGATCTGGTCCAGGGGCTTCACGTCGAACATATCGAAGCCGTCCATCGGCAGGTCGAGGTAGAGCTCGACTTCGTCCTTTGCCTGCTTGGCGTGGACGTCGCTCGCCAGCGTTGCCGAGCGGTGGATGAGCTGCACGATGTTGGGGAACGGGCGGGCCTTGCGCCTCCAGCGGTTCAGGAGGAGCTGCCACGGGTTCGGCGCCTCGCGGTAGCTCGGGTCGGCGCGGACGTCGATGGTCGCGGAAGCGTCTACGGCGATCACCGGTCCATCCCCCAGGCTGCGCATGACGCCGATGGGCAGGTTGTCGAGCACTCCCCCGTCCACCAGCAGATCGCCGTTCTCCACGACCGGCGGGACCACTCCCGGAATCCTCATGCTCGCGCTCACCCAGTGCCGCAGGCTCCCCGTGCGGTGGATGTTCAGCTCCGCCCGCGTGAGGTTCGTCGACACGCAGAAGAAGCTCAGCCAGAGGTCTTCCATCTGGTCGTCACCGAACATCATCTCCAGCATCCGCTCGGCCTTGCGGGTGGAGATGAGCGAGATCAGCGGCAGGGTGTAAAGCTTGTGCGGCTGGTACTTTACCCAGCCCCAGCGGTTGAGCCGGACCATGTCCTTCCAATCGAAGCCGCGAGCATGAAGAGCGGCCATCACCGCCCCCATGCTGGCGCCCCCTACCCGGTCGATGGGCACTCCGGCCTCGTTCAGCGCCCGCATTACGCCGATGTGGGCAAAGCCCCGCGCCCCGCCCCCGCCCAGGACCAGGCCGACCGCAGTGCCGTTGAGGAAGCGGGCGATGCGGCCAAAGTCGTTCGGGACCGCGGGCCGCAGATGGTGATGGAGAGCAAAGGGATGCAGCGCGAGCCAACGCGCGGTGTTCCTGGGACGGTGGCGGCCCTGGTGGAGCAGGACGAGCTCCTCCCGCGAGCGGCCTTCGAAGGGCATCAGCTCGCCGCCGAGGGCGCCCAGGTCCGGTTCCTCGTCGGCGTCCGCGATCACGAGCACCCGGTCCGCCTGGCGGAGGCAGCGGCGGGTCCAGGAGGTGGGGTGAGGGTCGGCCTCGTAGAGCAGGAAGCTGTGGCGAGCCTCCTGTTCGTCAATCCAGGCGGCCAGCCGGTCGTGTCCGGAGCTGCCGTCCGGGCTGGCGGCCGCCCCGGCGCCGAATCGTTCGTCCAGCTCCTGCGCGGTCAGGTGGAGCGTCGGTCCGATCGTGGACAGGGCGGCCGCCAGCTTGCGGGCAATCTCCCCCAACGGAATTCCCTTCCGGGCGGCTGTGACCGCCACGGCCACGCAGCTCCGGTGTTTCTTCTCCTGCGGCGCCGGCGAGAGCCAGGCGGCCAGCCTGCGGGTGAGAGCCAGGGCGATCCGGGGATGAGCTTCCAGGAGGAGATGGAGCCCGGCGCGGGGGAGACGGGCGAGCACCGCGTCCCGGAGGGCAAGCACGGTGGCGGAGTGGGGATGGCCCGAGAGGGCGGACACCTCGCCGAAGCTCTCGCCGCGTCCGACATGGCCCAGGACAACGTCCTTGCCGTCTGGCAGCTCTCGGGTGATGGAGAGCCTTCCGCCAGCCACGAGATAGAGGCCGTCTCCCTCTTCTCCCTGCCGGCAGACGGCGTTCCCTCCCGGCGCGAACATCCATTCGAGCTGGGCCGCGACCTCGTCGAGACCGGTCTCGGCGAGGTCTTGGAAGAGCGGCACGGAAGCAAGGAAAACCCTGGCTTCGGCTGGCGGAGGAGGCTGGATCGCGGGCATCGGAGCTGCCGCGAATCCTAGCAGCTAGCCGCCCCGTTCAAGGATTCCCAGGATCTCCCGGCCGTACTTCTGGGCAACCGTCGGACCGATCCCCCGGATGGCGAGGAGCTCCTCCTCGTCGCGGGGCCGGGAGGCGGCCAGCTCGTTGAGGGCGCGGTCGGTGAGGATGCGGAAGGCCGGGACCTTCCGGCGCTGGGCTTCGGTCCGTCGCCAGGCCTTGAGAGCGTCGACCAGGGCCGGGAGAGGCTCGTCCATCAAGTCCTCCGCTCCGGGGAGGACGTCCTG
>JANOCF010001154.1:0-11438 GCA_031412055.1 Holophagales bacterium
CCACATGTTGTTCAGGTGCAGGTAGTCGCGGTAGGTGTCCATCGGGTGCCAGAAGCCCTCGTGCAGGTAGACCGAGAGCTGTCCGTCCCGGGCCAGCTTCTGGAGCGGCCGCTGCTCCAGGAAGAGCTGCGGATCGTCGTCCATGTAGTCGAAGACCTCGCGCTGGAAGACGAAGAAACCGCCGCTCACCGCGCCCTCGGCCAGGGTCGGCTTCTCGTTGAACTCCACCACCCGGCCGCCATCGACCTGCATCTCGCCGTAGCGCGAGGTCGGGTGGACGCCCGTCACCGTGGCGATCCTCCCCTGGGACCAGTGGAAGTCGAGCAGGGCGTCGATGTCCACGTTGCCCACCGCGTCGCCATAGGTGAAGCAGAAGGTCGGAGACTCGATGTAATTGCGCACCAGCCAGAGGCGAGCGCCGGTCGCCGTGTCCGGTCCGGTCTCGGCGCAGGTCACGCGCCATTCCTCGTGGCCGTCCCGGTTGTGGAACTCGACGGGACGGGAGTTGTCCATGGAGATCGTGAAGTCCGAGAGCATCTCGCGGTAGCGCAGGAAGTACTGCTTGATCTCCCAGCCCTTGTAGCCCAGGCAGAGGACGAAGCGGTCGAGCCCGTGGGCGCCGTAGATCTTCATGATGTGCCAGAGGATCGGCCGCGTGCCGATCTCCACCATCGGCTTCGGCCGGTACTCGGTCTCCTCGCGCAGCCGCGTGCCCTGGCCGCCGCAGAGGATCACCACCGGTATGTCACGCTTGTCGGGTCTCGTCATCCTTGGTCTCTCCCGCCCGCATTCTATCGCTCACGCCCCTACAGATACCCGAGGGCTTCCAGCTTCTTGAGCTCCTCGTCGTTGAGCCCGCTCTCCCGCTTGCCCTTCGGAAGACCCTTGGCCGGGCCCAGGACCTCGTAGGTCGGGATCGTGCGCACCGGGTGCCGCCGCACGAACTCGGGGTCGAGAGCGTCCAGCAGGACCTTTCCCGCGGCATCCTGCGGCACGGGCAGGCCCAGGAGGTAGAGCATCGTCGGATAGAGGTCCAGGATGTGGGCGCCCTGGATCACGACGCCTGGCTTCACCGGCCCGCCCTGCATCAGGAGGATGCCTGGAGGACCGTGCCGGTGCTGGGTGTAGAAGTCCTGGTGCAGGATGGTCGGCGTGTGGCCATGGTCGGAGGCCACGATCAGCACCGTGCCCGGATCGAGCTCCCGGGAGAGCTCGCCCAGGAAGCCGTCGAAGTCGCGCATCATCCCCGGGATCTTGTCCCCGTTTTCCCGGATGCCCTTTTCCGTCACCCCGAAGAAGTACTGCGGCTGGTACCACTTCCAGAACAGGTGCTGCACCGTGTCCGGCTCGTGGGTGTAGACGTTGAGGAGCTTCGGCTGGGGCCGCCCTCTCAGGAGCTGGAGCGCCGCCGCGGACTGCCAGTAGAAATCCCCGCGGTCGAGCAGGGGGCGCAGCTCTCGGAACAGGTGTGACGGCTGGGCGAAGAGCGCCGCCTCGCGCAGGCTCTTGCCTCCGGGCGTCTGGTTGAAACTGTCCATCCCGTAGGACAGGAAGTAGCTCTCCGGGTTCGAGGGAGCGATGGCCGGGAACGAGTAGAAGTAGCCGTCCACGACGCCGATGCTCATCCCCGCGTGGTCGGCGATCTCCCAGATGGGCAGCGCGTGCACCGAGTACCGGTTGATCATGGCCTGCCGCGCCATGCCGACCTTGTCCAGCCCTCCCGCCAGCTCCTTGAAGTAGGTCCTGTGGACCGGGAAGAGCCCGCCTCCCAGGCCCGGGATCTCGATCCGGTAGAAGTCGAGCACGCCATGAATCGCGGGAAGGACCCCGGTATAGATCGAGGTCCAGATCACCGCCGAGTTGGAGTCGGGGAAGGTGGCCAGGCTGCCCGAGGCCCCCTTCTTCGCCATCCCGGCAAAGACCGGCAGCTCGCCCTTGTCGATCATCGGCTGGAGGACCTGCCAGTCCGCGCCGTCCAGGCCGACCAGGGCCACCTTGACGCCGGTGCCCTGGACCTGAATCCGCGGCACTGGTTGAGCGGACGGCTTGGGTTCCGCTCCCCAGGGTCTTCCCGCGTAGAGAGGGGCTGCCGCGTGGACGATCAGTCCCAGGACATAGCCGGCCACCGCGACCTTAAGGAGCCATCCCCGGCGCCAGAGCCCACGCAGGAGCCGGAATAGCAGCCAGGAGACCAGCGCCACCGCAAGGGCGATGATCACGACGAGGACGGCCACGAAGGCCGCCATGCCGCCCGCTCCCGAGAGCCGGCCGAAGGGATACTGGTCGTAGGTCAGGCCGTACAGCCAGAACAGCTCCCAGAAGCCCAGGTTGAAGAAGAAGAGCCCGAGCCAGGCTCCACGTTCCAGAGACTCCCGGCCGCGCAGCCGGGCCAGCGCATACCCCCCGACGAAGACCGCCGCCGCCGCGAGGCCGTAAAGCAGGTTGAACACCACCCACGTCACCAGGGCGTCGCGCGTGGAGCCCAGCCGGTTGTGGAAGACGTGGATCAGCGACAGGACGAGCCCGTAGGCGATCGATCCGTAGAGGAAGCCGCCGAGGCAGACGGCGCGCAGAGGAGTAGCAGTCATGGCGGCGCGGAAGCTAACAGATGGACGAGGGAGCGACAAGTCGCTCCTCGATGCCTATTCCATCAGCCGATGCCTATTCCATCAGCCGATGATAGTCGCGGGTGGTCTCCGGACTGGGCTGGACCCCCAGCTCCTCCAGCAGCAGGGTGCAGAGCCGGTCATATTGCCGGCGGACCAGGTCGCGGCGGCCCTGGCTGGCATAGAGCCGCATCACGGCCACGTGGATGCGCTCCTGGAGGGGATCTTCGAGGAGCACCGAGCGGTAGGCATCCATGGCCTGCTCCGGCTTTTCGAGCCGCAGATAGAGGTCGCCCAGCTTGCGCAGCAGCTCCTGGTAGCGCCGGTGGTACTTCTCCCGCCGCTCGGCCACCCAGGCCTCGTAGTGGCCCTGCAGAAAGGGTCCCCGATAGAGGCGCCACGCCCGCTCCCAGGCCTCGGCCGTGGCTTCCAGCTCACCGCGATCAAGCAGGGCCTTTCCCTCCTCGGCCAGGCGCGCGAATTCGAGGGCGTCGACCTCCCAGTGAATCTCCGGGTTCAGACGGTAGACGCCCTTGCGGAAGAGCAGCGGAGGCACCTCGTCCTTGCGTCCGGCCTCCAGGGCGCGCCGGAGGTGGCTGAGCGTGGGATGAAAGTTCCGCTCGATCGTGCGCTCGCCTTCCGTGGGCCAGACCGCTTCCATCAAGTCCTCGCGGCCGGCTTCGAAGCCCGGTGAGGCGGCCAGGTAGGCGAGCAGTTGGAAGGAGCGCCGGAGCCGGCAGTCGAGGTCCACCTCCGTGCCATCGGGATCGCGCCGCTTCGCGACAGGGCTGCCCAGCAGACCGAGGGCGTAAACCGGCACTCCCTCGCGCGGACGCTCCCGGTCGATTTTCTCGATGGATACCTGGACGATCGGCCTCTCCGGCTGGCTCGTGCGGCGGCGCCTCTCCCGCTCCAGAGAGGCAGCGAGCAGGGTGGGCAGCCGGTCCCTCTCCTCCCCTTCCACCCAGAGACCCCGGGCGTCGATCAGACGCCAGCCGTCCGCCCCTTCCTCGCCAGGCGCGGGACGTTCGGGAGAGATTTCGCAAAGTTGCGGCCGCTCGGTCTCCGAGAAAGTGTCCAGCACCTCGTGACGCAGAAAGAAGCGGACCGGCGCAATTTCCAGGAGACCCTCGGGATCCAGATTCTCCAGCCCCATCCCTCCCGTCGCCTCGATGGCCAGCCGGAGCGGCCGGTACCAGCCGTCTCCAGCCATCCAGAGCGCCCGGGCAGCCTCGGGAGCGGGCACCTCGCCGGTCAGGAGATGCCAGAGAGTGGCCACCTCGCCGGGGCTCAGCAGCATCTCCTGGGGAGGCAGCACCGAAAGGGTAAGGGCATTCATGTCCCATCGGCGCTCGCAGGCGAAGACCAGGCGCTGACTTGGATGAAGCCAGCGCGCGGCCTCGGCGAGGCGCTCCTCGGGACCGCCGATCGCTACGAGCCAGCGCACCCCCGCGGCGCGCGCCTCCTCCACGCAGATCCGCACCGCAGCCGGGTCCTCGATCTCGCCCAGGCTCAGGCCGCGAGCCTCGGTGCCATAGCGGCCGAGGAGATCCCGCAGAAGAGCCGACTTGCCGCTGCCGGGCCAGCCCCAGACCTGGACGAGGGGCGTCTCCAGCGCCTCGATCCGGCGAAGGAGGCGCTCCCGGTGCGGAAGGAGGTACGCCGTTTCCATGGTGGCTACACGACCTGAATTCCGGGCAGGTGCCCGAAGAAGCCCCGCGGGAGAGCGGAAGGCTCTACCCGCGCTCGATCGCCCCCAGCGCGGCTTCAGGCTCTTCGGCACTCAGGCCGGCAGCCAACAGCTCGCGGCTCAGGGCCGCCAGGCAACGGGTGGTGATCTTGCCGATGCTCGACAATCGATAACCCAGGCGCTGCGCCACCTCGGGAGGCTCGTAGCCCAGCTGGAAGCGCAGTTGCAGGAGAGTCCGGCAGCGCGAGGGCAGCCGGTCCAGCAAGTTTTCCAGGTCGTGCAGGAGGTCGGTCCTCTCCTGGCTGGGCGCGACCGGCTCCGACAGAAACTCCAGGACCGTCGAGTCCACGGCCGAGTAGATCCGGCGCCGTTGGTTGCGCCAGTACATAAGACAGTGGCGTTTGAGCGTGCCGAGCAGCCAGCACTCGGGATCGCGCACCCGCTCCCACTGATAGAGCAGCGCCAGCAAGGTCTGCTGGAGGACGTCCTCGGCATCCTCGCTGGGGATGTGGTACGTCACCAGGAGCCGCTTGAGCCGAGGCTCCATCCTCCTCAGGAATTCGTCGAATGCAGCCGTAGGCTCAGTAGATTGATCCGAGGTTGCCATGCAACATCCCAAAAGAGATTATGACGTTGCAAGCTAACACCTTTCCAGAGGACTGTCCAGCCTATAGCCTGCTCGCAATTACGAGGAAAGATGCCGTTCGGGCCGTGCCGGATCAAGGGTCAGGCAAGCTCGCGCAGCCGGTCCCGCACCTGTTGCATGTCTTCCCAGGTGGGCCGCTTCAGCGCCTGGTTCTTCAGCAGGGCGGCGGGGTGGTAGGTGACCATGGCCGGGATGCCCTTCACCCGGTACCACTGGCCTCTCATCTGCCCGATGGGGCTGTCTTTGCCCAGCAGGATCTGGGCCGCGGTTCGCCCCAGGACCACGATCACCTTGGGCTGGATCAGGTCGATCTGCCGCTCCAGGTGGTCCCGGCAGGCGGCGGCCTCGTCCGGCTGGGGATCGCGGTCTCCCGGCGGCCGGCACTTGATGACGTTGGCGACGTAGATGGTCTCGCGCCTCATGTCGATGGCCTGGATGATCTTGGTCAGCAGCTCCCCCGCCGCGCCCACAAAGGGAAGACCATCGCGCTCCTCCTCGGCTTCGGGAGCATCCCCGATGAGCATCAGGTCGGCGTTGGGGTTGCCGGAGCCGAACACGGCCTTTCGACGCCCTTGGGCGAGGCGGCAGCGCGTACAGACTTCCACCGTCGCGGCGAGAGCGGCGATATTGGCGATCAGGTCTCCGACAGGCTCTGGTATCGAAGCCGTCGAAGCCATCGGAGCCAGGACGGCCACGGGCTCTGCCCGTGCCGCTCCCGGAGGATTCGGGTAGATATCCGGGTAACCGATCTCGCCCAGGTAGGCAAGAAGGTCAGCGAGGGCGGGCTGCAGGGATCTCACGTCCCGCCAGTGTACCCGTGAACAGGTCCAGGAGCGAAGCGGCAAGCTCGTGCTTGGGCCGGCGCGAGAGGAACACCGGCTCGCCGTCCCGGCGGAAGACCGTGACCTCGTTGGCGTAGCTGTTGAAGGCGATGTCGGACCGCGAGACATCGTTGGCGACGAGGAAGTCCGCCCGCTTGCGCTCCAGCTTGCTGCGGGCGTAGCGCTCCAGGTCGTGGGTCTCGGCAGCGAACCCGACGACCACGGCCTCCGGAGCCACGTCCCGCAGCCCGGCCAGGATGTCCGGGTTCTCCTCCAGCTCGATCGCGGGCGGCGGTCCGCCGTCCTTCTTGATCTTTGCGCTGGCAGGATTTCGCGGCCGGAAGTCGGCCACGGCCGCGGTCATCACGATCAGGTCGGCCTTGGCAGCATGCTCGCGGACAGTCCCCTCCATCTCGCGAGCGGTGGTCACGTTCACCCGCTGGACGCCTGGAGGCGTGGCCAGGGCTACCGGTCCCGCAATGAGAACGACCCGGGCTCCCATTCGCGCCGCTTGCTCGGCCAGGGCGAACCCCATCCTCCCGCTCGACCGGTTGCCCAGAAAACGCACCGGGTCCAGGGGCTCGAAGGTCGGCCCGGCCGTGACCAGGACCATGCGGCCCGCGAGTGGACCGGCTCCGGCCGCACCCTCGACGGCGGCCACGATCTCGTCCGGGTCGGCCATCCTCCCCATCCCCACCTCGCCGGAGGCCAGCGGTCCCTCCACGGGGCCAACCATCCAGGCTCCCCGACGGCGCAGCGTGTCCAGATGCTCCTGAAGAGCCGGCTTCTCCCACATGACGGAGTGCATGGCCGGAGCGATCACGAGGGGGCCGTCGAAGGCGAGGGCGGTAGTGGTCAGGAAGTCGTCCGCGAGCCCCAGGGCGAGACGGGCGAGGACATGCGAGGTGGCCGGAGCGATGCAGAGCACCTCCGCCCAGGCCGCGGCGGTGATGTGGGCCTCCTCACCGGAGCCGGTCGCGGTGAGGTACTCCTCCTGGTGGACGGGATGTCCCGAGAGCACCTCGAGGGTCAGCGGAGACACGAAGGACGCGGCGCTGCGCGTGAGCGCGCACCGGACCTCGTGGCCCCGGGCGCGGAACCGCCGCACGATCTCGGCCGACTTGTAAGCCGCGATGCCGCCGCTGACGCCGAGCAGGACTCGAAGTGTGCGGCTCATGGGCTGGCCTTTCAGGGGATCAGACAGGCGGCGATCCCAGGGACCGCCGCCAGTTAGGAATGGCTCAGTGAACCTCGGCCGGCTGCGGCTCTTCAGCCGCCGGCTGCTCCACGGGTTCCGGCTGCGGGGGCGGGCCGTAGCCCCAGTCCACCAGGCTGCGGTCGACCTCTTCCATCGCCACGCGGGTCGGCTTGCGCTTGGCGGCCTCGATTTTGGGCCGGGCGCCCTTCATGATCTGCTCGGCGCGATGGGCCGCGACCAGGACGCGACGGAACTTGCTATCGATGTCAGGACCTGGACCTTTGTTATCCATCTTTAGACAAATCTCCTTGGCGGCAAGAGCCGCCTCAACCAAAGAAATCTAAGACTGAGGGGTTGCACCCCGTTGCTGGAAATCGTTGAGGATCTCTTGAACCCGGCCGAGCATCCGCTCCCGCCGGTGACGCTTCTCCAGAATGATGGCGGTCAATACCCTGCTCGCCCTCTGTGCGTCATCGTTGATGATAACATAGCGATACCGATCGTAACGCCGCATCTCCTGCAGGGCCACCGCCAAGCGGCGGGCGATGACCTCGGGCTGATCGAGCCCGCGACGGTGGAGCCGCAGCTCCAGATCCTGGTAGCTCGGCGGCAGGACGAAGATGCTGTTCGACTCGGGATGCCTGGCGAGCACCCTCTCGGCCCCCTGGACGTCGATGTCCAGGATGACGTCGATCCCTCTCTCCAGCCGCGGAAACACCTCGTCCCTGGACGTGCCGTAGTAGTTGTTGTGGACCTGGGCCCACTCCAGGAACAGACCGCCTTCGATCCTCTGCTGGAACGTGGCATGGTCGACAAAGTGGTAGTCCTTGCCGTCGATCTCCCCGTCGCGCGGCTTGCGGGTGGTGTAGCTCACCGAGAACGCCAGACCTCCGAAGACGGCCAGCGCGTCCTTCATCATGCCGATAAGGGTCGTCTTGCCCGTGCCCGAAGGCGCGGACAGGATGAACAGCTCGCCGGGATGCGTGGATTCGCTCAAGGAAGGCCGATTCTACTCGACGTTCTGGACCTGCTCCCGGATCTGCTCGCAAAGAACCTTGGCGTCGAGCACGGCGCGGGTCATCTCGGCGTTGCGGCACTTGGCTCCCAGGGTGTTGAGCTCGCGGAAGATCTCCTGGGTCAGGAAGTCGAGCCGCTTGCCGGCAGGCCCCGCGTCTCCGAGGATCGAGCGGAAGTGAACCAGGTGGGAGCGCAGACGGTCGATCTCCTCGCTGACGTCGCTGCGATCGACGAGGAGGGCCACCTCCTGGGCGATGCGGGACTCGTCCACCGAATGGGAGGCGAGCAGCTCCTCCAGCCGGCGCCGCAGGCCCGCCGCGAGCTCTTCCCGCACCGGACCGCGCAGCTCGTCGAGCCGCATCACGATCCCGTCCATGGCGCGGATGCGCTCTTCCATGACCCCGGCCAGGTTGGCGCCCTCCAGCTCGCGCCCGCGGACGAGCTGCTGGACGGCGTCGCCGGTGACCCGGAGCAGGAGGTCGTGGTCGTCGGAGTCCCAGCCCTCGGCCGCGACCTCGACGCGGAACGCCTCGGGGATGCGCAGGAGGTCGCCCGCGGAGAGCCCTCTTTCCACGAGCCCCGACTCGACGAGCTGATGGACGGCGGCGTGGGCCTCGCGGATCACCCCCATGTGGACCTGGACCGTGGCTTTGCGCTCGGCTATGGCACGAATCTCGACCCGGGCCTCCACCCGGCCCCGGGAGATCTCCTTGCCGAGAATGTCGCGCATCGCCTGCTCGCTCGACCTCAGCTCGTCCCCGATCCGAAGAACCAGGTCGAAGAACCGGTGGTTGACCGCCTTGAGGCTCACCGTCACCCCGTGCCGCCCGTTCTCCCCGGAAGCTTCGCCGTACCCTGTCATGCTGCGCATGGTCTTTCCCCTTCCCGATTCATCGGATTGGCAGTCTCCGTACCCTGACTGCCATGTCTTCGATCGCGACGGCGGACCCTTCCGGGAGAACCTGCTCCAGGAGCGGTGCGGTCTCGAGGAGGCGCCGGGTGACGGTCTCCGGAGCCGTGTCCGACAGCCGGAGCGTAACCAGGCTCGGCCGGTCGAAGCCACCCAGCGCCAGCAGGGCCGAAAAATCCAGATCCTGGGTCACGATTCCCCGGCCCTCTCGGCGGGCCAGGTCCAGGATTTCCCGATCTGGCGACCGGGCCGGGATTCGCGAAGAGATTCGCACCACGTCCCAACCTTCCCGCACCAAGGCTTCCACGGTCAGAGGTGAGACGTTGAGATCGGCAAACAGAGGGATCAGCTTGGCCATTCAGACCGTCAGGCCGTCCTCGAGAGGTAGAGCCGGTCCGAAGCGAGCCAGGCGGCATACTGCAATGCCTGCCGGACATCCTCGTCCTCCAGCTCGGGATAGGCCTCCAGGACCTTCTCGGTCGAGTGGCCGCCAGCCAGCATCCTGAGGACAACGCTCACCGTGATCCTCATTCCCCGGATCGTCGGCTGACCCAGGCAGAGATTGGGGTCGATGGTGATGCGGTCCAGTCTGTCCACGGTGCTGTCCCCTTGCAGGCTCATCAAGGGATGGTAGCACGGCCCTTCGCGAGCCCTTCGGCTTGATCCTCGGCGGCGTTCAGCCGGCGCTTCAGCTCGGCGGCAGCCACGGCCTGGTCCCCTCTTCGCTCCACGGTCAGCGGCTCCCCATACACGAAGTGTACGGTCGAGAGCGGCAGCGGGATGACAAAACGGTCCCAGGAGCGCAGGCGCTTTGCCCGGGTCGCCGCCACCGCCACCGGCTGGATCGGAAAGCCGGTAGCGGCTGCGGCCAGGATCACTCCCGGCTGCACCTCGCCGGCAGGGCCGCGCGGACCGTCCGGTGTGAAGGCCAGATCATAGCCCTCCCCAGCCTTGCGCAGCAGCGACCGCATCCCCGCCGTTCCCCCGCGGCTGCTCGAGCCGCGGCTCGAATCGATACCCAGCCGCGCCACCGTGCGGGCGATCAGCTCGCCGTCCCGGCTCTGGCTGACCAGCACCGAGATCCCCCGGCCCCGGTACGAGTACGGCATCAGCAGCAGGTGGCGGTGCCAGAACGCGAGGATGAAGCGCTCGCCGCGCCGCTCCCAGCCCCGCATCGCAGCGTCCCCGTGATGCCGCAGCCGCAAGGTTGCCCGCAGCCCCCGGATGAATCCGGCAGCGGCCAGGGAAAGGACGGACTCCATCCCCTTCAGACCCGGAACTGCAGGTCGTACAGCCGCCGGTAGGTCCCGCCGAGAGCCATCAGCTCGCCGTGATTGCCCTCCTCGACGATGCGGCCGTTCTCCATGACCACGATGCGGTCGGCGCGCATCACGGTCGAGAGGCGGTGCGCGATGACCAGCGTGGTGCGGCCCTGCATCAGGTTCGAGAGCGCCTTCTGCACCAGCGCCTCGGACTGGGTGTCGAGGTGCGACGTGGCCTCGTCGAGGATCAGGATCGGCGCGTTCTTGAGCAGGGCGCGGGCGATGGCGAGCCGCTGGCGCTGGCCGCCGGACAGCCGCACCCCCGACTCGCCGATCACCGAGTCGTAGCCGCTGGGGATCTGCATGATGAACTCGTCCGCGTAGGCCGCGGCAGCCGCCTCGCGCACCCGCTCCAGCGGCAGGTCGGACCGCCCGTAGGCGATGTTGTTGCGGATCGTGTCGTTGAACAGGACCGTGTCCTGCGTGACGATGCCGATCAGCGCCCGCAGGCTCTTGACCTGGATATCCCGGATGTCCACGCCGTCGATGGCGATCCGCCCCGAGTCGGGATCGAAGAAGCGCGGCAGCAGGTTGACCAGCGTCGACTTGCCGGCCCCGGACGACCCCACCAGAGCCACGATCTCCCCGGCTTTGATGGACAGGGAGACCTCCCGCAGCGTCGGCCGGTCCTCGTAGGCGAACGAGACCTGCTCGTAGGCGATCCCCTCCCGCACCGTTTCGATGGCGCGCGCATCCGGCCGCTCCAGGATGTCGTTCGGCATCGAGGTCAGGCGCGCCACCCGCTGGCCCGCGGCCATGGCCTCCTGCAGGATGAGGTTGACCTTGTTCAGCTTGCGGATGGGGTCGTACATCATCAGCAGCGTGGTCAGGAACTGGATCAGCTCGGGCGCGGACAGCTCGCCGCTGCGGATGGCCTTGCCGGAGTAGATCAGCAGCGCCGCCGCCCCGAGCACGGCCAGCGACTCGACCACCGGGCCCGAGGCGTGGGCCAGCATCTGCGCCCAGAGGTTCACCCGCAGGTGGCGCCGCGTGGCCTCGTGGAACTTGCCGAGCTCGAACTCCTCCATGCCGAACGCCTTGACCACCCGGTTGCCGCGGATCCCCTCGGCCATCAGGCTGGCGAGGTCCGCCATGCGCTCCTGGCTGCGGTGGCTCGTGCGCCGCATCCCCTTGCCGAAACGGACGATCGGGTAGACCAGGATCGGCGCCACCACCAGCGCGATCACCGCCAGCTTGAAATGGGTCGACAGCAGCAGCGCGAGCAGGA
>JANOCF010001155.1:0-4358 GCA_031412055.1 Holophagales bacterium
GACGGCGCGGCGGATGGCGTTCTGGATCGCTTTCGGAGTGGACCGGCCGTGGCCGATGAAGCAGCCGCCGTTGACCCCGAGCAGCGGCGCGGCGCCGAACTCGGTGTAATCGGTCCGCGTGCGGAAGGCATCGAAGGCGGGCTTGGCGAGCAGGTAGCCCATCTTGGTGCGGGTGCTGCGCTCGATCTCCTCGCGGAGCATCTTGCTCACCATCTCGGCCAGGGCCTCGGCGCTCTTGAGGATCACGTTGCCCACGAAACCGTCGCAGACGATCACGTCCACGGAGCCGTTGAACACGTCCCGCCCCTCGACGTTGCCGACGAAGTTCAGGCCGGTGTTCTTGAGCACCTTGAACACCTCGCGGGTGAAGTCGGTGCCCTTGCCCTCCTCTTCGCCGATGGACATCAGGCCGATCCGCGGCGAGGGGGTGCCGATCACCTCCTGGGCGTAGAAGTGGCCCATGACCGCGAACTCCCGCAGGTGGAGCGCCTTGCTGTCGACGTTGGCTCCAACATCCAGGAGCACGGTGCGCCCCGGGATGTTGGGGAGCACGGCGGCCAGGGCGGGACGGTCCACGCCCGCCACGGTGCCGATCACCATCTTGGCCGAGATCATGGCCGCGCCGGTGTTGCCGGCGGTGACCAGGGCCTGGGCACGCCCCTCCTTGACCAGCTCGGCGCAGATCCGGATGGACGAGCGCCGCTTCCGGCGGATGGGGGTGATGGCGGGCTCGTCCATGCCGACAACTTCCTCGGCGTGGACGATCTCGAGCCCCTTGGGGCGGCGGCCAAGCCGGGCGAGCTCCGCCTCGATCCTGGCGCGGTCTCCGACCAGCAGGACCTCGGCCCCGTCCTCGGCAACGGCGGACACGGCTCCCTCCACCGCGTATTGCGGTGCGAAGTCCCCACCCATGGCGTCTACCGCGATCGGCATGCTCGTATCCCTGTTGGCAGGGCGAGATTGTACTCAGCCCGGAGCGATCGGGAAACCACCCTGCCCACACCCTGGATGTTCGGGAGACGGGAGGCCCGGCGGGCCCCCCGGGGAGCGGTCTACAGGCTGTTCTTGACCTCGATCACCAGGCGCTTGTTGTAGTGGCCGCAGTGACCGCAGACACGGTGAGGAATCTTGGCCTCGCCGCAGTTGTCGCAGTTGGAGATGGCGGGCCGCTCCAGGGCGTCGTGAGCCCTCCGCTTGTCACGGCGGGCTTTGGAATGGCGTCGTTTCGGATTCGGCATCGTCGTCAGGCCTCTCGGTCGTCGTTATCGTCATCCGTTCTCAGGAGTCGAGCCGGCTCTTCAGAGCCGCGAGCGTCGCCCAGCGTGGATCCACCTTGCTCTCCCCGCACGTGCATCCGTCCTCGTTCCGGTCGGCTCCGCACACGGGGCAGAGCCCCTGGCAGTCCTCCCGGCAGAGCGGCTTCATCGGCACGTTGAGCTGGAGCTGCTCGATGAGGATCGGATCGGTATCGAGGATTTCCTCCTCGATGACCATGACACCCAGATCGTCCTCTTTCAACTCGTGCTCACCGCCGGCCGCGCTTGGACGGTTCACCTCGATCATCAGCTCGATGTCGGGCTCCATGTGCTCGACGATCGGCTTCAGACAGCGGTTGCAGCTCAAGGCTTGATCGTAGGAGAGCCGCGCCTTCAGGTAATACCCGGGGTCCGCGAACACCACCTGCCCCCGCCACCGCACCGGTCCCAGGGAGATCAGCTCCGGTCGTTCCAGCGACTCCAGAGAAACGCTTTGCGTCTCATCCCAGTTGTACGGCTCTTCGCGTACTTGATCCAGCCAGATACGCATAGCACACCTCCAACCGGGGCAAACGCGAAGGGTAGGGGAAAATTCCCCTTCAGTCAACTACATCCGTGGAAGCGAAGGCGGAACGATGCCGGCTTCTGGGTGGCCGCAAGCGTGACCTGGTCGCAGGGGGCCACCGGGGCGAGCAGGGTCTCCCAGTCCTTCCAGCGCCGCACCTGCTTCCGGTCCACGATCGGTATCTTTTCCAGGAACTTGCGGATCTGGGTCACCAGGATCAGCGCCTTCCGGGGCTCCAGCCAGAGGCCGAGCATCAGGCGGCCATCCCGGTTCAGGGCGGCGGTGACGTCGGGCGGCGTCAGCTCGGTCAGGCGCGGGGCTAGCTGCTCGGCCCGGCGCAGGCTCGTGCCATCCATGGCCGTGATCTGCCAGCCCCCAGCCTGGACCTTGGGGAGCGCGCCGCCGAGCAGCCCGCCGATCCCCTCCGCCGGCAGGGCCCAGCGCTTGGAGCCCGGCGGATGGAAGAGCGCCGCGCCGGGGAGCTGGCCGAACGGTCCGAAGCTCGCTCCCTCCCCCGGCCCGAGCTCGTACAGAGCCAGCGCGGCGGGGGGCAGCGGCCTCGGCTCCGCGTCGGGCCATACCGCACCCGCCACGGCCAGGACCACCGGCTTCTCCGCCGAGTCCCGGGTGGGGTCGGGGATCTCCGGCGCCGGCTCGGACGAGTCCCGCGCCAGCTCCAGGTCGCCGTCCCGGCGCCGCAGCAGGTAGTCGCCGTCCGCGAACCCCGAGATCTCGCGCTCCAGCCGCACGATGCCGAGGCTCCGCGGATGGAGCAGCGGCTGGCTTATCGGAGCGAGGGTCGGCTCCTCGCCCGTGGAGACCGTCCAGACATTGTCGCGCCACACCACACGCCGCACGCGCTCGATCACGTTGTCGCCGTCGCCCTCGAACTCCTTGATCTCGCCCCCTTCCAGCCAGGGGTTGGACGCCAGCGTCCCCGCAGCCTTGGCTACGGCGCCCAGCCCGGGGTAGACCTGCGCGGCCACGAAGAAGCGCTCGCCGTCGAGGTCCGAGCAGACCGCGACCTCCTTGGAAGGGGGCAGGGCGAAGGGACCGAACGACGGCAGCACCGGTGTCGGCACTTCCGCCACCCGCGCCGCCGCCGCCAGCCAGGCGGTGCCGTCGTCGACGACCTCCGAGAGCTGGCCGACGTTCTGGTGCGGGTACGGGAGCCAGAAGCAGGCCTCGTAGGCACCCGAAGCCATGAGCCGCGCGGGCAGGCCATCGGGGTCCGGTACCGCCGGACGCTCCCGGGGCCAGTACGAGCGCACGATGTGCACCGCAACGAACAGCACCACGGCAAGCAGGATGATGGCTTTGCCGAAACGCCTCATGGCCTGGCCCTCCGCCCGTCCAGATCGAGATCCACCAGCACGGCAGCCAGCTCACGCAGGAGGTCGTCGTCCATCTCCCCCGCTCCCAGGTCGACAGCCTCGGCGCTCAGGTCGGCCGCGAGGTCGGAAAGCACGTCCCCGGACGGATACGGAGCCAGCGGCGGCACGGGACGCACCGGTACCAGACGCTGTTCCACGGCTTGACAGACCACCTCCGCATAGGCCCGGGCCGAGGCCGCGGGTGTGTGCGGCTCCACGTGGCGGCGGGCGTTCTCGCCCATCGACCGGCGCAGCCCCTCGTCCGCGGCGAGCTGGCGCAGGTAGGCCAGGAGCAGCTCCTCTTCGGTCTCGTCGAGGTCCACCTTGGCGCAGGCGCCGTCCGGGATCTCGGCAAAGGCACCCAGGTTGCTCACGATGACCGGCTTGCCCATGCCCAGGAGCCGGATCAGCGTCCCGGAGGTCTCCCCGGCCGAGGGATAGCGGAGGTTGACCGCCACGTCCGCGGCCACCATGTAGCGCAGGAACTCGTCCAGCTCCGTGCGGCCCACGAGCACCACCCCGTCCGACAGCTCCGGAGTGAGGAAGCCGGCGAGGTCGTAGTGCGGCGAAATCTCCCCCACCAGGAGGTAGAGGGCGTCCGGCCGCTCCTTCTTGAGCCGGGCAAAGGCGCGCAGGCTCACCTCCAGGCGCTTGGCCGGGGTGATGAAGCCATAGGAGGCCAGGACGAACGCGTCCGCCGGGATCCCTAGCGAGGCCCGCACCTCTCCTGGGCTGACGGCGTCCACATCTCCCAAACTCAGATGATGCGGCACCAGGGAGACCCGGGCCAGCGGACGGCTGGCCAGAACCCGCTGCCGGGTGAAGTCGTTGTGGACGATCAGCGCCGTGCTCGAATCCACGGCCCGCTCGAACAGCGGGTAGCTCCAGACGTCCAGGGGGATGCCCGTGTCCAGACTCCGCCGGGCCAGCGCGTGGCCGGTGCGTCCGTAGGCGTAACGCATCTCCTCCACGTAGGCACCCGAGTCGCCCCGCGACAGGGTCATGCCGCGCACCAGATGGTGGAGCATGGCCTCGTGGAGGACGACCACGCCTGGATGTTTCTCCAGCGCGCGCCAGATCCGGGAGTGATAGTCGGCGTTGTTGCCCAGGTGGTAGAGGACGGCATCGAAGCGCCCCGATATCGCCGGGAAGGCGCGGTCGGAG
>JANOCF010001156.1:0-4265 GCA_031412055.1 Holophagales bacterium
CGCCAGGCCGTCGGCCCGCAGGCTCAGCTCGGCGTAGCTCAGCGACTCGCCCTCGAAGCGCACCGCCTCCGCAGACGGCGTCCGCGCTGCCTGCGCCTCGATCCACTCGTGCAGAAGCTCCGGACCTCCATAAGGCCGGCGCGTGTCGTTCCACTCTTCCAGGAGCTGCCGGCGCTCGGCCGTGCCCAGGAGAGAAAGGTCTTCGAGACGGCAGGCGCCGCCCTCCCGGAGCTGCCGGGCCAGGGCGGCGAGCACATTGCGCAGGTGGCCGGCCATGCGGGCTGCCGCGGCGGCCTCGAAGAAGGAGCGGTCGTACTCCAGGCGCACCATCAGCGTATCGCCCGGCACCACGAGGACCGTCAGCGGGTAGTTGGTCTGCTCGTGCGAGCGGACGTCGGCAATCTCGACGCCGGCCGATCCGCCCGAGGATTGCATCGCCGCGTCGCGCGGGTAGTTCTCGAATACCAGGATGCTGTCGAAGAGCCCGCGGCCCGCCGGCAGGGCGCTCCACTTCTGCACCTTCACCAGCGGGCTGTGCTCGTGCTGCCGCAGCTCCGACTGGCCGAGCTGCAGGGCCTGCAGCCAGGGCAGGAGGTGGGCCGCGCCGTCGGTGGCGACCCGCACCGGCAGCGTGTTGATGAACAGGCCGACCATCCGGTCGACCCCCGGCAGGTCCGCAGGCCGGCCGGCCACCGTGGCGCCGAAGACGATGTCCGTGCCGCCGCTGTAGCGGCCGAGCAGCAAGGCCCAGGCCGCCTGCGCCAGGGTGTTGAGGGTGAGCTGATGGCGGCGGGCCAGGGCCTGAAGCTCCGTGGTCTCCTCCAGCGAGAGGGCGAGCGCCGCGGTGGCCGTTCCGGTCTCGGGACCGGCGGGCTCCCGGCGGATCGGGATCGGCGTCGGCTCCTCCCATCCGGCCAGGGCGCGCCGCCAGTAGGCCTCGGTCTCGGAGAGGTCCTGGCGCTCGATCCAGGCGATGTAGTCCCGGTAGAGCGGGCGCGGCGGCGCGGCCGGCTCCTGCCCGTCCGCGCTGGCAGCGAACGCTTCGCAGGCAGCCAGGAACTCGGCGGCCAGGGCCGCGAAGGACCAGCCGTCGATCAGGATGTGGTGGTGCGTCCAGAGCAGCCAGTGCTCGTCGTCGGCGAGCCGCACCAGCGTCCAGCGGGTGAGCGGCGCGCTCGACAGGTCGAAGCCGCGCTCGCGGTCTTCCCTCTGCAGCACCTCCGTCCGCCGCTCGACCTCGGAGGTCTCCAGGCCCCGCCAGTCGTGCGCGGCGATCTCCACCTCGACCCGCGAGTGCACGGCCTGGAGCGGCCGGTCGAGGTCGCGCCAGAGGAACGAGGTGCGCAGCACCGGGTGCTGCTCGACGAGCCTGCGGCAGGCGCGCTCGATCACCTCCGGCTCGATGGCGCCCCGGAGGGTCACGCCGAGCTGGTCCACATAGACTCCAGAGCCCGGGGCGTAGAGGCTGTGGAAGAGGAGACCCTCCTGAACGGGCGAGAGGGGATAAAGATCCTCGACCCCCCTCCCGAGCACCCGGTCGAGGGTTGCGCCATCGAGTGCGGCCAGGGGGAAGTCCGAGGACGTGTAGCCCGCGATCCCCCGCGACACGACCTCGCGGCAGTGGGCGATGAGCTCCCGCAGGCAGGCGAGGAAGCGGTCGGACAGCGCCTCGACGGTCTCCCGGCGGTGCCGGTTCGCGCTGTACGCCCACTCGACCTGCAACCGGCCGCCGGTCACGCCGCCGACCACGTCCAGGTCGTAGCGGCGCAGCGCTCGGGGGCTGCGCATCGGACCGGCCGGCTCGTCGGCGATCGCGAAAATCGAGCCCTCGCGGAGCGCCTGGTCGAGCTGGCCGAGATAGTTGAAGCTGACCTGCGGCGAGGCATCCCACAGCCCCTCGCCCTCCTCGCGCAGCCAGGACAGCAGGCCGAACCCGAGGCCGCGCCCCGGAAGGGCGCGCAGGTGCTCCTTGATCTTCTTGAGGGTCTCACCCGGGCCAGCCCCGGCCTCCAGGCGCACCGGGTACAGGGCCGTGAACCAGCCCACCGTGCGCGACAGGTCGACATCCGGCAGGATCTCCTCGCGACCGTGCCCCTCCAGAGCCACACGCAGCGGCCGGCCGGGAGCCGCCAGGGCCAGGGCGAGCGCGGCGAGGAGCACGTCGTTGATCTGCGTCCAGTACGCGGACGGCACCTCCTGGAGGAGAGCCCGGGTCTCCTCGGCGGTGAGCCGGGAGGAGACGCTGCGCAGCGAGCCCTCCGTGTTGGCGCCTTCGGGGAAGTCGACCGGCAGGACGGCAGACTCACCGCCAATCTCACCCTGCCACCAGGACAGCTCCGGCTCCAGTTCCATGGACCGCGCATGCTCGGCGAGCTGCCGCGACCAGGCCTGGAAGGAGGTCGTCTTCGGCGGCAGCGAGACGGTCTCACCGCGGGCGATCTGCCCGCAGACCGTCTCCAGGTCCTCGAGCAGCACGCGCCAGGAGACACCGTCCACCGCCAGGTGATGGACGGCCAGCAGCAGGCGAGCCTCTCCGCCGGGGAGATCGATCCACACTCCCCGCGCCAGAGGACCGGCGGTGATATCCAGGCTCGCTTGGATATCGGTTACGGCGCGCTCAAAAGCGGTAGGGGCTTCAGGAAAGGCCGACAGGTCCAGGAGAGACCAGGGAGCGTTCGTCCCCGGAACGTCGTTCCACTGGCGCCAGCCCTCAGCCGTGGGCTCGAAACGAAGGCGCAGCGCGTCGTGATGGCCCAGCAGGGCCGCGAATGCGCGGGCCGCGGTCTCCGGGGTCAGCGGGGCGCGTACCGCCAGCAGGACCGCCTGGTTGAAGTGGTGCGGCTCGACCGGCTCCCCGGCGAAGAACCGGCGCTGGATCGGCGTCAGCTCCACCGGACCGTGGACGGGTCCCTGGTCGATCGACATGCCGGCCAGGGAGCTCGCGACCGCTGAGAGGGCTGCGATGGTCTGGTGCTCGAACATCTGCCGCGGAGTGATCCGGCAGCCTTCGCGCGCCGCGCGGGAAACCACCTGAATGCTCAGGATGGAGTCGCCCCCCAGCTCGAAGAAGTTGTCGTGGATCCCGACCGGCTCGACGCGCAGAAGCTCCGACCAGATCCGGGCGAGCAGCGCCTCCACCTGGGTGCGCGGCGCCGCAAAGCCGCCCTCCCGGCGAGCTGTGGGTAGGGCGATCCGCTCCAGGGCCTTGCGGTCGACCTTGCCGTGAGGGGTGAGCGGCAGGGTGTCGACCGCGACGAAGGCGGACGGAACCATGGGATCGGGCAGCCGCTGCTGGAGCCACGCCCGGAGGTCGGCAGGGACTCCAGGCGCCACGAACGCCACGAGCTGCTTCTCGCCGCCATCCCGGCGCACCAGGGCCACGGCTTCGCGCACCTCGGGATGGGCCAGGAGAGCGGACTCGACCTCGCCCAGCTCGATGCGGAAGCCGCGCACCTTGACCTGGTTGTCGGTCCGGCCGAGGAACTCGAGGCGGCCGTCCGGCAGGAGCCGCGCCAGGTCGCCGGAGCGGTAGGCCCGCGCGCCTGGAACGGTCGCGAACGGGTCCGGCACGAACCGCTCGGCCGTCAGGTCAGGGCGGTGCAGGTATCCGCGGGTCACCCCGGCGCCGCAGATGCGGATCTCGCCCGGGACGCAGATCGGCACCGGATGGCCCGCAGGGTCGCAGATCCGGAGAGACGCGCCGCCCAGGGCGCGGCCGATAGCAACCCGGCCCGAGTCCTGGACCACGTCGCTGGAGCAGATGATCGTCGACTCGGTCGGGCCGTAGAGCACCCGCACCTCGGCGGACGGGAAGACCTCGCGCAGGTCGGCCAGCAGGTCGGCCGGCACGGCGTCGCCGCCCACGAAGATCGTGCGCAGGCCGCGGTACAGCTCCGGTCCCCGGCCCTTCGCGCGCACCGCCTCGACCACCTGGCGCATCAGGGCCGGCACGGCGTGGACCTGGGCAGACGTCTCCAGGAGGTCCACGAGCCGCTCCAGGTCCAGGGCCGGCCGCAGGTCCACGAGGACCGTGGTGCCGCCCGCCAGCAGCGGGTTGAGCAGCTCGAACAGGAAGATGTCGAACGACGACGAGGCCAGGCACGGCATGGCATCGCCGGCCCGGAAGCCGAACGCCTCGGAGGCCCGGAGCACGGCGGCGAGCTGGCGGTGCTCCACGAGGACCGCCTTGGGCCGGCCCGTGGTACCCGAGGTGTAGATCAGGTAGGCGAGATCGTCCGCGCCCGGACCCTCCACCTCTGCGTCCG
>JANOCF010001157.1:0-2632 GCA_031412055.1 Holophagales bacterium
GGTGCAATGTGCTCCACCGCGTCCTCAGCCCGGGCCTGGCCAGGAGCGGGCAGGGCACGCCGGTTCACCTTGCCGTTCGGCGTGAGCGGCAGACGCTCCAGCACCACGAAGTCGCCGGGCACCATGAACGTCGGGAGATGCTGCGAAAGGATCTCGCGCAGCTCGCGGGCGCCCGGCACCGTCTCCTCTTCCCCGACCAGGTATGCCACCAGGCGCCGGTCTGCTTCGTCTCCACGGACGACCACCACGGCTTCGCGTACACCCGGAACCTTGGCGAGGGCCACTTCGATCTCCCCCAGCTCGATACGGAACCCGCGCACTTTCACCTGATTGTCGATGCGGCCGAGGTATTCGATCTCTCCCCCGGGCCGGAACCGCGCCAGGTCGCCGGTGCGGTAGAGCCGGCCGCCAAGGGTGTCACTCCAAGGGTTCGGGACGAATCGCTCGGCCGTCAGCTCGGGACGCCGGAAGTAGCCGCGCCCCAGGCCGACACCGCCGAGGACGAGCTCTCCGGGAACTCCCTTCGGCACGGGCTGGAAGAACGGATCCACGATGTAAGCCTGCGTGCCGGGAAGAGGACGGCCGATGGTCGGCTCTGTGTCCACTCCACGCCGGGCCACGGTATAGGTGGAGTAGGTCGTGTCCTCGGAGGGACCGTAGAGGTTGAGAACCCGATCGACCGAGGAGGTGGCATAGATCTCCTGGACCAGCGAGCTCCGCAGCGGCTCGCCAGCCAGGTTCACGGTGAGCAGGGAGGGCGGCAGCGCCCGCATCCGGACCAGCTCCGCCATGGCAGAGGGGACGGTGTTGACCAGCGTCACCTCACCCACAGCAGGCAGGTTGGGCAGCTCCAGCGCGTTGGCGGCGAGAATCACCGTTCCGCCCCACGCCAGCGGAACGAACAGCTCGAACACCGAAAGGTCGAAGCAGACGGAGGTCGCAGCCAGCACGCCAGCCAGCTCGGCAGACGAGAACGCCTCCCGCGCCCAGCGGGCGAAGGCGACGTCTCCACGATGCTCGAGAGCCACGGCCTTGGGCCGCCCCGTGGAGCCCGAGGTATAGATCATGTAGGCAAGGTTGCCCGGCTGAACGCCGCTTTCGGGGTTGTGGCCGGGTCCGTCGAGATCTGAATCCACCCGCACGACGTGAGCCCCATGATCGGGGAGCGTCGCCTCCAGACTGGACCGAGTGATCAGGACGGGCACGGCCGAGTCCTCCAGCATGAGGGCCACGCGCTCCCGCGGGTAATCGGGGTCGAGGGGCACGTAGGCCCCTCCGGCCTTGAGCACCGCCAGGAGTGAGGCGACGAGGTCGGCCGAGCGGTCGAGGAAGACGCCGACCAGCACCTCGGGACCGATTCCCAGGCTGCGGAGCCGGTGAGCCAGGCGGTTGGCCCGGCGGTTCAGCTCGTCGTAGGTGATCCGCTCGCGGCCGCAGACCAGAGCCACGGCGCCGGGATCGTGCTCCACCTGCGCTTCGAACAGCTCGTGAAGGCAGCAACCTTCCCCCGTGGGGACGTCGCCGGTCCGGCTCCACTCCTGCAGGAGCTGGATCGATTCGGACTCGCTCAGCAGCGGCAGCTCGGAGAGACGCTGCCCCGGGTTGCGGGCCATCCCTCCCAGGAGGGTCAAGTAGTGCTCGATCATCCGCTCCATCGTGGACGCGTCGAAGAGGTCGGTGTTGTACTCCCAGTGCAGGATGGCACTGCGGTCGGCCGCGCTGGCCTCCAGCCCGACACGCTGCTCGGCGCGGGGGATCACGATGACATTGAGATCCATCTTGGCGGAGCGGTTGCCGCGCACGAGGAACATCGCGTTCAGGCCGGCGAACTCCAGGTCGGGTACCCCTGCGTCATGGAAGTTGAACATCACCTGGAACAGAGGATTGCGACTGGCCTGGCGCTCGGGCCGCAGTTCCTGAACCAGGCGCTCCAAGGGCATGTCCTGGTGAGCGTAGACACCCAGAGTGAGCTCGCGGACACGCGCGAGCAGCTCCCGGCCGGTGGGATCGCCAGCCAAGTCGCCGCGCAGCACGAGGCTGTTGACGACCATTCCGATCATCCCCTCGATCTCGCGCGTCGTGCGGTTCGCATTGCTGGTGCCGACGAGGATGTCGTCCTGAGCCGTGTAGCGCTGGAGCAGCATGAAGAAGCCGGCCAGCATCGTCATATAGAGGGTGAAACCCTCGCGGCGGCTGAAGGCGCGCAGTTCTTCATAGAGCTCGGGAGCGATGCGGGACAAGTGGAGCTCTCCTGCAAAGGACGGGCGCGTCGGACGCGGCCGATCCGTGGGAAGCTCCAGATAGGTGGAGCTGCCCTCCAGCTTGCCCCGCCAGTAGGCCAAGAGGTGGTCCATGGCCTCGCCTTCCATCCAGCTCCTCTGCCAGGCGGCGAAGTCCGCGTACTGCACCGGCAGCTCCGGCAGCGGTGACGGTTCGCCAGCCGCGAACGCGGTGTAGATCGCCTTGATCTCGCGCAGCATGACGCCGAACGACCAGCCGTCGTGCACGAAGTGGTGCTCGACCTGGATCAGTTCGTAGAGGTCGTCTTCCAGGCGCAGCAGGCGCCAGCGAATGAGGGGCAGCCGCGCCACGTCGAAAGGCACCTGGGTCGCCTGGGCGAGGAGACGCTCGG
>JANOCF010001158.1:0-1518 GCA_031412055.1 Holophagales bacterium
CGCCACGCCGGGCACCCCCTCGACGATGCGGTAGACCTCGGACAGCCGGAGGGCCTGCCCGAGCTTGCGGGCGCGCAGGCTGAAGGCGGCCAGCAGGCGCGCGCGGACCGCCTCCACCACCCGCTCCGGGTCGAACTCCGCAGTCACGATCTGCAGCTCGATCCGCAGGTCGAAGCCCACGACCCTGTAGGGCTCGATCTTGAGCGACACGCCGGGCAGGGCATGGGCCTCCAGGAACGCGCGCACCGAGCCCGCCAGGGCGCCGAGCTGGCCGCCGCCCGCCGGGACCACCACGACGCGCACGCTGTCCTGGCGGGCGAGCCCGGTCGGCATGGAGAAGGCCGCCGCCTGCCAGACGCTGCTCTGGCTCGCGGCCAGGCGTCCGTAGTCGGCCAGCGACACGGCCCGGCCCAGGGTCGAGACGCTGGCCGGGGCGGTCGCCCGCATGGACTCGACGCCCTCCATGTCGTTGCCGCCCGTGGCCGGCAGCGGCTGCCCGACGGTCTCGATCATCGGGTTGGGCCGGGCGGCTTTGACCAGTTTCCCGGCCGGCAGGTTGCCCGCAAGGCCGACACCCTGGCGCCAGGCCAGCCGGACGTTGTTGACCCCGGTGGGCAGCCGGCGGCCGTTGCGGCCGTCGCCGAACGCGAGCTCGACGCCGCCGTCCTCGGTCATGCGCACGGTGTAGTGCGGGTCGGCCGGGCCGGAGTCGGCCAGGGTCGGCACCTGCTGCCAGACCCGGTTGCCGACGCGGACCTCGATGGCGGCCCGCACGCCCGCGGGCTGGCCGGGGTCGGCCACGAAGGAGACGCCCTTCTCTTCAAACCGGAAGGTCTGGTGGGAGCGCGACGCGTCGCCGCTGCCCAGCGCCCGCTCGCCCTTGGCCTCGCCGTGGCCGGCGAGCACCGCGTTGGCGCGCAGGATCAGGTTGTCGTGGCGGGAGCCCTCCGGGACCGGACGGTCGAGAACGACCTTGCCCTTGGGCCCCGGAACGACCGCGACCACCCGCGACGACACGGCCAGGGCAGGGTCGTCGTCCAACTCCACCACCACGGTGCGGCCCGGCCGCAGGGCGGCGGGGAGCACGAGCGGCATCGGCACCTCGGCTCCCGAGATGGGCGTGGTGTTGGCGTCCCAGCCCACGACGCGGGCGGAGCGCTCGAACTTGGTGAAGACGCGCGTCTCGGCGAGGAAGAAGGGACCGCCTCCGCGGTCGCGCCAGCCGCTCTCGTTCGCCCGCAGCAGCGCCGTTCCCGCGTCGGCGTCGGCCTCGATGGAGGCGAGGCGCGTCCAGGCCATCGTCGAGCCGCTCGCCACCACGGCCAGGTCGCCGGCCGCGGCCTTCTTGGGCATCGCGGCGGTGATCGCCGAGGGCAGCGCGCCGGAGGTCTTCTCCAGGAAGGTGTCCGCCCGCCAGATGCCGCCGCCCGGCGGAGGTGCCAGGAGCGCCTGAGGGTTCCCGAGGCCGGTGTTGTGCGTCCACTGCAGCCGCAGGATCGTGTAGCCGCCGTTGAGGTC
>JANOCF010001159.1:0-8120 GCA_031412055.1 Holophagales bacterium
GGGCGACCCGAAGAAGATCAACCCGCTCCAGCCCGTGGAACTGGTCATCGACCACTCCGTGCAGGTGGACGAGTACGGCAGCGCCGCCGCCTTCCTGATCAACGCGGAGCGGGAGTTCGAGCGCAACCGCGAGCGCTACGCTTTCCTGCGCTGGGGCCAGACCGCGTTCGACAATTTCAAGGTCGTGCCGCCGGACACCGGCATCGTCCACCAGGTCAACCTCGAGTATCTGGCCCGGGTGGTCATGGAAGGAGAGGTCGGAGGCGAGCTCTACGCCTATCCGGACACGCTGGTGGGGACCGACTCCCATACGACGATGGTCAACGGCCTGGGCGTCCTGGGCTGGGGCGTGGGCGGCATCGAGGCCGAGGCGGCCATGCTCGGCCAGCCGGTCTCCATGCTGATCCCGCAGGTCGTCGGCTTCCGTCTCTCGGGCGGGCTGCCCGAGGGCGCCACGGCCACCGACCTGGTGCTGCGGGTGACCGAGATGCTGCGCAAGAAGGGCGTCGTGGGCAAGTTTGTGGAGTTCTTCGGCCCGGGTCTCGCGAGCCTGCCGCTGGCTGACCGGTCGACCATCGCCAACATGGCTCCGGAGTACGGCGCCACCTGCGGCATCTTCCCGGTGGACCAGGTCTCGCTGGAGTACCTGCGGTTCACCGGCCGCCCGGCTGAGCGCATCGCGCTGGTCGAGGCCTACATGAAGGAGCAGGGCCTCTTCTTCAAGGCGGACACGCCTGAGCCGGTCTACTCCGACACCGTGGAGCTGGACCTCGGGACGGTCGAGCCCAGCCTCGCCGGTCCGCGCCGGCCGCAGGACCGGGTGCCGCTGTCGGACGTGAAGAGCTCGTTCCTCAAGGAGCTGGCGGTCATGAAGTCCAGCGGCCGCAAGGGCCGGGTGGCCCAGCCATCCCCCGGGCTCCAGATGATTGGCGGCAGCGCAAGCGGTACGGCCGTGGCCGAGCGCGACGTGACCACCACCGAGGCCGATGCCGCCGCCGGAGAGCTGCGCGACGGATCGGTGGTGATCGCGGCCATCACGAGCTGCACCAACACCTCGAACCCGTCGGTCATGGTGGCCTCAGGGCTCGTGGCGAAGAAGGCGGTGGAGAAGGGCTTGTCGGTCAAGCCCTGGGTCAAGACCAGCCTGGCGCCGGGCTCCAAGGTGGTGACGGAGTACCTCAATGAGGCCGGGCTCACTCCCTATCTCGACCAGCTCAAGTTCAACCTGGTCGGCTACGGCTGCACCACCTGCATCGGCAACAGCGGCCCGCTGCCCACGGAGATCTCGAAGACCATCGAGGAGCGTGACCTGGTCGCGGTGGCGGTGCTCTCGGGCAACCGCAACTTCGAGGGCCGGATCAACTCGGACGTGCGGGCCAACTACCTGGCTTCGCCGCCGCTGGTGGTGGCCTACGCCCTGGCCGGGCGGATCGACATCGACTTTCTCCACGAGCCTCTGGGCACGGGCAAGGACGGCCAGCCGGTCTTCCTCAAGGACATCTGGCCGACCAGCCGGGAGGTGGAGGAGACGGTCCTCCGCGCCCTGCGGGCCGAGATGTTCCAGAAAGAGTACAGCGACGTCTACGCCGGCGACGAACGCTGGAACGGTCTGGACATTCCGGAGGGGGCCACCTACGTGTGGGACCCCGAGTCCACCTACGTCCGCCTGCCCGCCTACTTCGAGAACATGCCGGCCGAGCCGGCGCCGGTCGAGGACGTGACGGGGGCGCGGGTGCTGGGCCTGTTCGCGGACAGCATCACAACCGACCACATCTCGCCGGCGGGCTCGATCCAGGCGTCGAGCCCGGCGGGCAAGTATCTGCAGGAGCACGGCGTGGCGCCCAAGGACTTCAACTCCTACGGCGCGCGGCGGGGCAACCACGAGGTGATGATGCGCGGCACGTTCGCCAACGTGCGGCTGCGCAACCGCCTGGTGCCGGAGATCGAGGGCGGCTTTACGCTGCACCTGCCGGACGGCGAGCCGCTGCCGATCTACGACGCGGCCATGAAGTACCAGGCGGAGAATGTGCCCACGGTGATCCTGGCGGGCAAGGAGTACGGCACGGGCTCGTCGCGCGACTGGGCGGCCAAGGGTCCGCGTCTGCTGGGAGTGAGGGCGGTGATCGCGGAGAGCTTCGAGCGCATCCACCGCAGCAACCTGGTGGGTATGGGGGTGATGCCGCTGGAGTTCGTGGACGGCCAGAACGCGGACAGCCTGGGCCTGACCGGCCGCGAGACCTTCGACATCGCCGGTCTGGCGGACGGAATCGCCAACGGCTTCGGAAGCGGCCGGGAGGTGACCGTCCGGGCCACCTCGGACGAGGGCAAGGTCACCGAGCTCAAGGCGAGAGTGCGCCTCGACACCCCGCAGGAGGTCGAGTACTACCGCCACGGCGGCATCCTGCACTACGTGCTGCGGCAGCTGCTGCGAGCGTAGGTTCGAGGATGGGGCTGATCACGCCGGGTCAAGGGACTGCAGCTTGATCAGTTCGGCGAAGCGGGCAAAGTCTGCGACATTGTGAGTCAGCAGAGTGGGGATTCCGTGCGCCAGCATCGTGGCGACGATGTTGGCGTCGTGGATCTGTTTGCCTCCGACTTGCTTCGCCTCAATCAACTCTATAAGTCGTGCCGTAACTGTGTGACCATCCTCGGCGACCGAAAAATGATCCAGGAAGTAGTGGATGTCGCTGACGAGCTCACGAGCGGGCTTCGGACTGGAGAAGGTCTGCGGTCGGCTCAGAACAGCCAAGTATTCTCTCAGAATTTGTCGGCTGATCCAGAGCTGCTGTCCGGAAGCTCGAAGCTGCCGGATCTCTTCCAAAGCTTGTAGATGGAGGGGAGCCGTCAGGGATGCGGCGAAGACGAGAACATTCGTATCCAGGAAGACCCGCTCACCGGCCATCCTCTCCATAGACATCCTCCCGCCGCATGGACAGGCTGTCGGGCCAAGGACCGAAGTTGTGGACAGGGAAGTCGTCGAGCGGGCCTGCTTCCTGGGATGCCGGCCTGGTGGGGCGCTCGTCCAGGACTACGACTGCACGATGCCGGCCGGGCAGCACATCTCCCGAAAGTTGAAGCTCGATTCGCGCCTTGCCGTCTCGGCTGACGACGACGTCTGTCTCGATCGTCTTCATGGCTTGTCAGCTTAGCCGATACCCAAGGGACCCGCAACGTCCCACAAAAAAACCCCGCGCCGTGGAGGGAGACGGCACGGGGGGAGGAGAGGGAGCTGAAGGAGATTGGCGGAGTTGGCCTCCGCGGACGGGCTCAACTCCCTGTCGCCCGTCCTCATCTCGTATAACGGCTAGGACCGGGGCGGGATTCCCTGCCCTGGTCCCCCTCTCCGCTACAATCCCCACCCATGCGGATCTATCTGACGGGTGGCACCGGCTACATCGGGAAGGCCCTGGCGCGGCGGCTGGTGGAGGCGGGGCACGAGGTCCGCGCGCTGGTGCGGGCCACCAGCAGCGTCGAGAACGTCGAGCCCCTGAAGCAGCTCGGCATCGCCACCTTCGTGGGCGATCTCCAGGACCGCTACTCCTTGCGGGAGGGGATGTCCGGCGCCGACTGGGTCATCCACGCCGCCGCCGACCTCGACCTCACCGGGCCTCCCGAGCGCATGCGGCAGACCAACGTGCAGGGGAGCGAGAACGTCGCCTCGCTGGCCTTCAAGCTCGGGGTCGGCCGCTTCCTCTCGGTCTCCTCCATGGCCTACTTCGGCGGCAGCCCGGCCGACGGCACCCCGGCTGACGAGACCTCCCGGCCCATGGAGCCGTTTCCGACCCTCTACAGCGCCACCAAGCACTCGGGGGAGCGGGTCGTCCAGGAGTGGGCGACCAAGGGGCTGCGGTTCAACACCGTCTATCCGAGCCTGGTCTACGGCCCTCCGGGCAAGAAGGAGGGGGCCAACGCCCTCCTGCGGCAGCTCCTCAAGGGGCGCTTCCCCGCCGTGGTCGGCCCGGACCGCAAGACCTCCTGGGTCTTCCTGGACGACTTGGTGGACGCCCTGATGAAGATTCTGGAAAAGGCACCCGAGGGGCGGGGCTACCTCCTGACCGGAGACGTCACGACCCTGCGCAGCCTGGTGGACCGGGTCTGCGCCCTGGGGGGTGTCAAGCCGCCCAGGCTGAACCTCCCCGTGAGCGTGGCCCGCGCCGGCCTTGCCCTTGCGGGACCGCTCTACAAGATGAGGGGCCACCGTCCCCCGGTCTCCCCCGACCAGCTCAACAATCTTGAGCGCCACTGGGCCTTCGACGACTCCCGCGCCCGCACCGAGCTGGGCTGGCAGCCCCGCACCCTCGACGAAGGGCTGCCGCCGACCGTGCGCCACCTGCAGACGACCTGACCCGTTCAGGGCTCTTCCGGCAGCTCCCACAGCTCGCGGCCGTGCTCGCCGTCGTGCGCCGAGAAGTAGAGGCTCTCGCCGGCGACGGTCAGCTCCTGGGGGTTCGACCAGGAGGGGCCGGGGGAGATGTCCTGGACGAGCCGCGTCCCTTCCGCGGTCCCGTCGCTGGTCCACAGCTCCATGCCGTGCGCGATGTCGCGGGCACGGAAATAGAGCCGGCCGCGCCAGGCCACCAGGCTGCGCGGCTCGGCGTCGAGCTTCCCGGGCGCGATGTCCTTGACCAGCGCCGTGCCCTCGGGCGTCCCGTCCGTCGACCAGAGCTCGTCGCCGTGCGCCATGTCGGAGGCCGCGAAGTACACGCGGTCGCCGAGCTCCGTGAAGTGCCTTGGGGGCACGACGACGTAGTCGGGAATCTCCTGGAGTGCGGCGTCGGCGAGCGGCGCCGTGCCGGCGCCGGTGCCGTCCGAGACCCAGGGCACGAGTGGGCCGCCGGGAGCCCGGCGCGCCGCGAAGTAGAGACGTCCGCCGGCGCCGTAAAGCCCTTGCGGGCCGCGCGCGCCCGAGTCCGCCGTGATCGCCGGGCCGGTGCCGGCGGGCGTGCCGTCCGTGCTCCAGATCTCGGTTGTCCCGGCATTCGGGCCGCTCTCCGGGATGAAGCGGAAGAACAGGCGTCCGGCCGCCTCGGTGAAGCCGTGCCCGGCCCACGTGCCGTTCACGCCGCTCAGCGGATGGGTACCGGCCGTGGTCCCGTCGCTCACCCAGGGACGCGTCCGGAAGCCGCCCCGCCCATCCGGCTCCGCGTCGAAGAAGTACAGCCTGCCGCCGCTCGCGGTGAGGCCGTACATCCCGGTGACGACGGGGAGGTCGAGGAGCTTGCCGGTGCCGGCCGGGGTGCCGTCGGTGACCCAGAGCTGCGAGCGGGAGAGCCCGGGGCCGTCCGACACGATCACCCAGGCCGCGAACCGGTCGCCGAACGGGACCACGTCCGGAACCAGCAGGTCCGGTCCGGTGGCGATCAGCGGAACCGTGCCGGCGGGCGTGCCGTCCGTGCCCCAGAGACCGGTCTCGTACGTCGGGTCGTACAGCAGGAAGACCGCCCGGTCGTCCTGCGCCACGATCCGGGGGGTCAGGGCATAGCCGCCGCAGCTCGAATCGAACGGCCGCGAGAGCAGCGGGGTCGCTTCGGTGCCGCGCACCGCCAGCAGCTCGAGCGTCGGGCCGGTGCAGGTCTGGACCAGCAGCCGGTCCCGCAGGGGAACGAGCTGCTGCGGATACGAGCTCTTGCCCACCTCGAAGCGGGTGATCTCCAGCAGCCCGCCCGGCGAGCCGTCGCTGCTCACCACGGTGCCGTAGGGGTCCTCCTCGGGATCGGCCAGGATCGGGAACACGAGCCGGTGGCTCGCCCGTGCCGCGAGGAGCGGGCCTCCCCATCCCCAGTAGTGAGACCAGCTCGGCCCGCCGTGGGAGACGAAGAAGGTGCCGGCCGCGGTGCCGTCCGTCAGCCACAACTCGCCGGTCTCGTACTCGTTCGTCAGCTCGACGAGCACGCGGTCGCCCAGGGACACGAACTGCGTCAGGTCGTGATAGCGCCCCGTGGGCTGGAGCAGCCGTGTGCCCGGGCCGGTGCCGTCCGTGACCCACAGGGCTTCGCCGGCTGCATTGCTCCCCTTGAAGACGAAGCGGCCCTGCCCCAGCGGCGCCAGGTCGCTCTCGGCGAGCGGGCAGCCGCCGGCGCAGCCGGAGACCGGGGCGGTCGAGCGGAAGTCGCCGCTGGAGGCCCAGAGCCGGCGTTCGGAGGACGGCACCTGCGCCACGAAGAGGATCCGGCTTCCGGCCTTCCGGATCGTGGAGACGTACGTGTCGGGGGAGGAGAAGTCGGTCAACCGGCGCAGGGTCTCCGGCGCCGCTGCCACGCTCCAGAGCTGGGGCCCCTTGCCATGCCGGGCCATGAAGTAGAAGCGGCCCGCCACGAGCGTCGCGAACGGGTAGCGCCCGAACGCGTTCTGCGCGGCGAAGTGGGTCACCGGCCGGGTCCCGGCGGCGGTGCCGTCGCTCGTCCAGACCTCGAAGCCGCCGGTCCGGGCGTGCTCCGCGAGGAAGAACGCGCGGCCTCCGTCGGCGGCGAGGCGGCGGATCTTCGGCGTTTCAAGAAGGAGCTCGGCGCCGGAGGGGCCCGCGGACCACAGGGCGGAGCCGGTGAGCACGAACGCGCGGTCGCCGGCCGCGGCGATCTGGCGGATGTCCGCGCTCCCGGGACCGGGCACGATCTCGCCGGCGAGCCCGGTGCCGGCCACCGTGCCGTCGCTGGACCAGACCTCGCAGCCCTGCCCGGGCGTGCAGGCCGCGAAGAAGAGCCGCCCGCCGTTGATGGCGGCGGGGAGCGGCGAGCCGATGCCGAACATCACCGGGAAGGTGCCGGCGCGCGTGCCGTCGGTGCGCCAGATCTGCATCCGTGGGCTGGGGCCGCTCTCGCCGATCTGGTAGAAGGCCACGGTTCCGGTCGAGCCGAGCAGGATGCTGTACGCGCCAGGCAGGGAGAGCACGGCCAGCGTGCTCGTGCCTTCCGGCGTGCCGTCCGTGGCCCACAGCGCGGCCTCGTACTCGTTGTCGTTGCGCAGGAAGACCGCCTTGTCGCCGACGGAGGCGAAGCCGCCGAGGAGCGTAGCTCGGCTCTCGCTCCCCGGCACCAGGTCGGCGACGAGCCGGGCGGGGCCATCAGCGATATCGGCAAGAGCAGGAACGGCCGGGATGCACAGAAGGATACACAGCGCGAAGCGGCGGCGTAGTGAGGAGATCATGATGTAAGGATACGATAGAGCGAAAGCGTTGAAAGGGGCCAGACCATGCCTTCCGCCTTGCGCGTTTCAATCGTAGCGCTCCTCCTCCTGGGCCACCTGGCGGCCACGGCGCAGAAGGAGCCTCCGGCCGGCCCCTACCGGGTCGGCGGCGCGGTCACCCGGCCGGAGAAGATCTCCGGCGATCCTCCCGCTTATACAGAGGTGGCCCGCCGAGCCCGGATCATGGGTGTCGTGATCGTCGAGGCGGTCATCGACGAGCAGGGCAACATCGCGAGCTCGAAGATTCTCAAGAGCCTGCCCATGGGGCTCGACCGGCAGGCGCTGGCGGCCGTCCAGACGTGGAAGTTCAAGCCCGCCACCCTGGAAGGACGGCCGGTCCCGGTCTACTACCTCCTGACGCTCAATTTCCAGCTCGGCACGGAGTTCGGCTTCGGCCCCCGGTTCGGTGAGCTCCTGCAGAAGTACCCCGATTTCGCGGAGCCCGTGCGGGCGAAGCGCTACGAAGAGGCCGCCGCGCTGCTGGACCGCTGGGCCGCCGAACGGCCGAAGGATTCCGAGATCCGCCTCGGCCGGACCTACATCTTCATGGCGCAGGGCCGGATGGATGAAGCCTGGGAGGAGGCCAAAGCCTATGATGGCTCGGATCCCGCTGAGCTCTTCTACTTCTTCGGTCTGAACGCGCGGAACCAGTCCTCCGGGCTCGACTCGAGCGACCAGTACATCCTCGTGGACATGGGGCTCCAGGCCATGGACAGAGCGCTGGCGGCTCGGCCGGACGACCTCGACTCGATGGCGATGAAGAGAGACCTCCTCCTGGACATGGCGATGATCAGGTCCGACGACGACGAGGATTCGCAGGCGGCCCGCGACGTGGCGGACCGGCTTCAGCGGCGGATCGACGTGGGCGAGCCGCCGCCCGCTAGCCTCCCTGCCGGATGCATCGCGGATCCGTCGGGGGGCCTCTCTCCCCGACGGGG
>JANOCF010001160.1:0-3807 GCA_031412055.1 Holophagales bacterium
GGTAGTTGCCGCCGCTCAGCACCCGCTGCGGCTCGCCCGTGACCGCCTTGGCGTAGGGGTCGGTGAGCAGCTTGTTGGGGTTGAAGCGGTTGCCGTTCGAGTCGGCGTGCGAGCTGAATCCGAAGTTGCTGCCCGCGGTCCAGCTCGCGTGGTAGGGCCAGTTGGGACCCCAGGCGCGCAGGCCGTAGAGGGTACCGGCGCCCGCTCCGGAGACGGTCACCGTCCAGATGTGGTTGACCGTGTCGGTCTTGGTCATGGTGTGGCGGCCGGTGGGCGATGAGGCCGTGGCGCTGGAGAAGATCCAGACCTCGAGGCGGGTCGCGTTCTGCGAGAAGACCGCGAACTGGACTCCGCCGGTGACCAGGGTGGCGCCGAGCGGCGTCTGGGCGGCGGCGGTCCCCGCCGTACCTCCCAGGAGCGCGATCGTGAGCAGGGACAGGGCGAGCACCCTGAGCTTTAGACGATGGGAAAGCATAGACCTCCTCCTGTTGCCGCATGAGAATTCGCGGCTGACGTGAAATGACATTTTGGGCTCGTTTTCCGTTTCTTAACAGGAACTCGAAAATCTTTGGAGATTTTGGAGGTGTCGCTTGACAGTGTGGCCACTGGTGGCTACATTGGGAATCATGAAGGAGGTCGGCATCCGTGAGCTCAAGAACCGTCTCAGTGAATACGTGCGGCTGGTCCGCGCGGGGGAGGTCGTGATGGTGACGGACAGAGGAGAGGTGGTGGCCGAGCTGCGCCCTCCGCGCTCTACTGCCGCTCGCGCAGAAGGAGAAGGGCATCCGGGACTGGCTGATCTCGTCCGCCGCGGTCTCGTCCGGCTGGGAGAGCCGAACCGCCCCGGACTCTACCCGGCGCTGCCGTCGGTGACGCCTCCTGGCACGGCGGAGCGGCTGCTGGACGAAGAGCGGGGTGACCGATGAACCTCTACGCGGAGTCCAGCGCGGTGCTGAGCTGGCTGCTGGCCGAGCCGTCCGCCGGGACGGTCGGGGAGATCCTGGACGGGGCCGAGATGGTCATGGCCTCCGAGCTGACCCTGATCGAGTGCGACCGGACGCTGCTGCGGGTGCGGGCGGCCGGGCAGCTCTCGGACTTTGAGACCGCGCGGCGCCGCAACCTGCTGGAGGCGGTGTCGTCTCACTGGAACCTGCTGCCGCTCGCGCGGGAGATCCTGGAGCGCGCGCGCCGCCCGCTCCCCGGCGAGCCGCTGCGGACCCTCGACGCGCTGCACATCGCGAGCGCCCTGGCCGCCCGCTCGGCGGTGCCGGGCCTCGCGCTCCTGAGCCTCGACCTGCGGGTGCGGGGGAGCGCTTCCGAGCTGGGATTCAGGACGCTTCCCGATTGAACCGGCGTTACACTGAGGCCTTGGGACTGGAGGGATCATGAGCCGGGAGACATCGAGCCGCTTCGGACAGTTCCGGCCGGCGCCGCGCCGGACCGTCCAGCTTTCGCAGGAAGAGTTGGTCCGCACCGGGTATCTGGAGCCGGAGCGGTTCCCTCTGGTTCTCGAGCCCGGCCTGGAGGGCGTCAACTTGATCTCCTGGGCCGGAGCCAATCGCGAGATGGTGGAGCGCGAGCTGTCGCGGCACGGCGCGATCCTGTTCCGCGGATTCAACCTGGCGGCCGTGGAGGACTTCGAGCGTTTCGTCGAGTCGAGCTGCGGTGGCTCCCTGGACTACTCGGAGCGCAGCTCCCCGCGCAGCCAGGTGAGCGGCAGGATCTACACCTCCACGGACTACCCGCCGAGCCTGCCGATCTTCCTGCACAACGAGCAGTCCTACAACCGCACCTTCATGCTGCGCATTCTGTTTTTCTGCGTGACGCCGTCGCAGGAGGGGGGCGCCACGCCGATCGCCGACGTGCGCAAGGTCTACCAGCGCATCGACCCGCAGATCCGCCGCCGTTTCTCCGAGGAGGGCTATCTCTACGTCCGCAACTTCGGGGACGGCCTCGGCCTGTCGTGGCAGGAAGCCTTCAGCACCGGGGACCCGGCGGTGGTCGAGGCCTACTGCCGGGCCAACGAGATCGACTTCGAGTGGAAACCGGGACGCCGCCTGCGTACCCAGCAGCACCGGCGCGCCACGGGCCTGCACCCGAAGACCGGCGAGGAGGTCTGGTTCAACCACCTGACCTTCTTCCACGTCACCACGCTGGAGCCGCAGGTGCGCGACGCGCTGCTCGCGGAGTTCGCGCCGGAGGACCTGCCCAACAACACCTACTATGTGGACGGCTCACCCATCCCGGACGAAGTGGCCGAGCACCTGCGCGCGGCCTACCGCGCGGAGACGGTCTCCTTTCCCTGGCAGCAGGGGGATGTCCTGATGCTCGACAACATGCTCGTCGCCCACTCCCGCGAAGCCTTCTCGGGGCCGCGCAAGGTGGTGGTCGCCATGGCAGAGCCCTGCCTCTGGGAGAACGTCGCCCCCGTGGCGCCTGCACTCAGCGAGGAGCAGAGCTGATGAGCGCCCGTTTCGGTGAGTTCAAGCCCAGTCAGCGCAAGGTCGTCCGCGTATCGGGCGAGGACCTGGTGCGCTTCGGGTTCGTCGATCATGGGGAGACTGCGGAGCCGGAAGAGCGGTTTCCTGCCCTGGTCGAGCCCGCGGCCGACGCCGTGAACCTGACCGCGTGGGCCGTTGCCCATCGGGCTCTGCTGGAGGAGAAGCTGCTGGAGCACGGCGGCATCCTCTTCCGTGGCTTTCCGGTGGAGTCGCCGGAGCAGTTCCAGCAGTTCGGGCGGGACGTGTTTGGCGAGCTGCTCAACTACAAGGAGCGCGCAGCCCCGCGGGTGGAGATCGGCAAGGGGATCTACACCTCGACCGAGTTTCCGCCGGACCAATGGATTCCGCTCCACCACGAGATGTCCTACTCCCACAACTGGCCGATGAAGATCCTCTTCTACTGCGACCAGCCTACGGAGGAGCGTGGACGCACGCCGGTCGCCAGCGCGCGCAAGGTCACCCGGATGATCACCGGAATGATCGATCCCGCGGTCCGGCAGCGCTTCCTCGACAAGGGGATCCTGTTCATCCGCAACTACGGCGAGGGCGTGGACCTGAGCTGGCAGGATGCGTTCCAGACCACCGACCGCGCCGTCGTGGAGGAGTACTGCCGCAAGGCGGGGATGAGCGCCGAGTGGCGCAACGGCGACCGTCTGCGCACGCGCGCAGTCCGTCCGGCGATGGTTACCCACCCACAGACTGGCGAAACACTTTGGTTCAACCACGCGCATATGTTCCACGACTCCAATCTCCCCGCGGAGGTGCGACGGGCGCTGCTCGAGCAGTTCCGCGAGGACGAGCTGCCGCGTAACTCCTTCTACGGGGACGGCACGCCGATCGAGAGCTCGATCCTGGAGGAGATCCGCGAGATCTATCTCAAGGCTGCGGTGCTCTTCCCATGGCAGAAGGGGGATCTGCTCCTGCTGGACAACTTCCTCGTCGCGCACGGCCGCGAGCCGTTCAGCGGCCCCCGGCGGATCCTGGTGGCCATGGCCGAGCTCTACACCCATCCCGGGCTCTGAGCAACCGAGAGCGGGTCTGTGCCGACGCTCCGCGAACTGGAGTCAGCGCGGCTCGGTCCGCTGATCGAGCCTCGTCCCAGGCTACGGATGAAGTAAACTCGCCAGCGCGAGTCCACCCCCTCTGAACGGTAGAAATCATGAGCCACCTGATGCAAGACGTCCGTGTCACCGCCCGCAGCCTCGCGAAGCAGCCAGGCTTCGCATTCGCCGCCATTTTGACCCTGGCGCTGGCTATCGGCGCCAATACCGCGATCTTCAGCGTCGTGGATTCGGCGCTCCTGCAG
>JANOCF010001161.1:0-1538 GCA_031412055.1 Holophagales bacterium
GTAGGAGCGCAGGCAGCTCCGCAGGCGCCGCAGCCCGACCCGGAAGTCGTGAAGCGCCTCGGTGTCTGCGGGGTCTTCGAGGCGGGGGAAGGCAGCGGACGCCTGGTCCAGGTAGGACAGGGCGATAAGGCGTGCGCCCTCCTCGGGATCGCGGAACAGGAGACGGGTTGGCGGGGCGTCCATCAGACTCTCGATTCCGTGTCAGTCCGCCAGCGTCCGGAGCTGGGCGGGCGTCAAGGCCCAGAGGAGCGTGGCCGTGCCGCCGCCCGGCTCGCTCTCCGGAAACTCCAGGAGGCAGGCGCCTCCCTTGCGGAAGGCGAACAGCCGGCGTTCCGTTCCCGTGAGGAGCCACGACAGGATCTGTCCGAGGCTGGGCTCGTGCCCCACCGCCGCCAGGACCTCTCCCTCCTGCTGCCTCAGCCAGAGGAGGAAGGCCTCGGGGGTGGTTTCGGGCGACAGCTCCTCGATCTCGACCTCGTCGAGACCGCCGTAGACCGAGTCGAGGATCGCGCCCGTCTGGGCGGCGCGGGTCAGCGGGCTGGTCGCCAGGAGATCGATGTCGGACACCAGGGTCCTGAGACCCCGGGCGGCCTGCTTCATCTTCTTGCGTCCCTCGTCGGTGAGGGGACGCAGGCGGTCGTCCTTCCCGGTGCGCGCGAAGTCCTCGCGCTCTTCAGCAATGGCGTGACGGATGAGCAGAAGTTTCAGTCGGCAACTCCCCTCCTTGAGTAGAGATACCGCGATTGGGTGTGTCTTGGCAAAAAAGCCCCCTCCCGGCTCCCCGCGCGCTCCCCGGGGAGGGGGTCCCTAAACCTCAAGGCCTCGGCTTGACCGAGTAGATCGTGACGGTGCCGCTCACCTCGTTGGCCGCCACCAGGAGGGCGCGCGGAATGGGGCTGTCCTCCCGCCGGATGTAGAGCAGGCCCTCCGGACCCAGGTCGCCAGCGGTCCCGGCCTCGGCGTCGCCGCCGAAGTCGCGCGGGTTGACGTACTGGACGAAGAATGGCGCCCGCGGGTCGGTCACGTCGTAGACCATCACGCCGCCGATCCGCTCCAGGCCGACGAAGGCGTAGTGCCGGCCACGGAAGAGGCCGACGGTCACGCCTTCGGGCTCGGGACCCTTGTCGTCGCTGCGCGAGTCGAAGCTGCCGTTTTCGTTGTTGGTGGAGTTGAAGACGTCGGGCAGGGCGGCGGCGGTGATCAGCTCCAGCTCGTTGCCGCTGTCCCAGACCAGCTGTCCGGAGGTGTCGCGGATGGAGAACGACCGCGCCCCGAAGGTGAAGATCTCGTCGAAGTCGCCGTCCCCGTCGGTGTCGCCGCTGGCGCTGGTGGTGCGCAGGCGGCCGAGCTCCTCGTCCGCCTGGAGGGCTTCGGCATTCGGGAAGAGGGTGGAGTAGAGAACGATGCCCCCGATCCGCTCCTCTTCGCCGAAGCACTCGTAGTCGCGGGCATCGCCCTCGTTGGCGAGGACGAGGAACTGCCCGGAAGCGGAGAAGTAGGAGGCGATGGCATCCGGCATGTAGAGGCCGTGGACCGGC
>JANOCF010001162.1:0-4517 GCA_031412055.1 Holophagales bacterium
CCTGGAAAGCCGGATCAAGCTGGAAGCCGCTGCCGCCTCCGACCAGGAAGGGCGGCTGCTGGCCGGCTTCGGCAACAGCTCGGTCCCGATCGGGATCGAGATCGCTCCGGACGGCAAGCGCGCCTACGTGGCGCACGCCAATGCCGATCAGATCTCCGTGGTCGATCTTGCGACAGGGAAGAAGGTGGGCTCGCTCACCGCCGGCAAGGAGCCGGACGGCATGGGGATGTCGCCTCTGGACGTGAACCCTTAAAGTAGCCGGCGCTCGACCAGCATGGCGTCGCCGTAGGAGTAGAAGCGGTAGCCCTCGCGGATGGCCTCCTCATAGGCTGCGAGCACCCGCTCGCGGCCCGCGAAGGCCGAGACCAGCATGAGCAGCGTCGAGCGGGGCAGGTGGAAGTTGGTCAGGAGCACGTCCACGGCTCGGAAGTTGTACCCGGGAGTGATGAACAGCTCCGTGGCGCCGCTGCCCGCAATCACCTCGCCGTCCCTCCCGGAGATTGTTGCGGACTCCAGGGTCCGCACCACCGTGGTTCCCACCGCCACCACCCGCCGCCCTTCGGCCCTGGCGCGGCGGATCGCCTCTGCCGTCTCCTCTCCGACCTCGTAGCGCTCGCGGTCCATGCGGTGGTCCTCAAGCCGCTCGGCCGCGACCGGCTTGAAGGTGCCGATCCCTACGTGGAGCGTCACCCGGGCGATGCCGATCCCAGCGGCCTCGATCTCCTCCAGCAGCTCCGTAGAGAAATGGAGGCCCGCTGTGGGCGCTGCCACCGCGCCGGGATTGCGGGCAAAAACGGTCTGGTAGCGCTCGCGGTCTGAGACCTCGTCGGGGCGGCGGATGTAGGGCGGGAGCGGCATGTGTCCGAGCCGGTCCAGGTGCGGCTCGATCGGTTCGGAGAAGCGCAGGCGGTAGCGGTCCTCTCGCTTGTCCACGACCTCGGCAGTCAATCCCTCGAAGGCGATCCCGGTTCCCGAGCGGGCTCGGCGGCCGGGGCGGACCAGTGCCTCCCATTCGCGCTCG
This sequence comes from Holophagales bacterium, assembly GCA_031412055.1. Lineage (GTDB taxonomy): Bacteria > Acidobacteriota > Thermoanaerobaculia > Multivoradales > UBA5704 > DATMER01. The sequence goes on from JANOCF010001162.1 coordinate 1,022, forward strand.
CCGGTCTTCTCGATCAGGAGGACCTCGATCTTCCCCTCGAACCCGATCCGGCGGCCGAACAGACGGGCAGGGATGACCCGCGTGTCGTTCAGCACCAGGAGGTCTCCGGGACGGAGCAGCCGGGGCAGGTCCTTGACTCGATGGTGCCGGTCTTCCCGGTCGAGAACCAGCAGCCGGCTCTCGCCCCTTGGCGCCGGCTCCTGGGCGATGCTCTCCTCGGGCAGCTCGTAGTCGAAGTCGCGGGTCAGCACAATTCTGAGGACATCAGAGCAGGGCGTCAGGGCTCACGCGGCCGAGAAGGTCCCGGGCGATGAACAGGGCGACCAGCATCAGGGCTCCGGCCGTCCAGAACGGCCAGGAGGGGCCGGCCGCGCCGAAGATCCAGGTTCCGGCGGCCGGACCGAGCGTCCGCGCCAGGGCTCCGAACGAGCGCGAGAGGCCGATGGTGCCGCCCTGGGAGCCCTCGTGCGTGAGCTGGCTGAGCAGGCCCAGGGTCGAGGGATTGTGCATGCCGGAGCCCAGTGCCAGGAGCAGCAGGCTCGCCAGCAGGACCCACAGGCTCGGCCCGGCAGGCAGGACGACGAGACCCGCGGCCATGAGAGCGATCCCGGAAAGGATCAGGCGCCGCTCCCCGAACCTCTTCACCAGGCGGCCGATCAGCGCGCCCTGCACCACCACCAGAACGATCCCCACGTATACGAAGAGCCACGAGGTCTCGGATGCGCCAAACCCGAACCGTTGCTGGCAGTAGAGGGCCAGCGTCGCCTCGAACAGGGAGAAGCAGAACATCACGAGAAAGAACAGCAGCATCAGCCCCCGGAGGGGGACGTTGCGCCAGACCCGGACCAGCCCCGAGGGGTCGATCCACGGCCGGGCCTGGGAACGTCGCCGCACCTCGGCGGGGAGCGACTCCGGCAGCCACACCAGGGCGATGAGGAAGTTGATCGCGGACAGGCCGGCCGCGGTGAGCGGCACGGCCTGGTGGCCGATCCGCGCCAGCATGCCGCCGAGCGCCGGCCCGAGCACGAAGCCGACTCCGAACGCCGCCCCCACCAGGCCCATGGCCTTGGAGCGGTCCTCCGAGGTGGACACGTCCGCCATGTACGCCTGGGCGATGCTGTAGTTGGCGGCCGCCACTCCGGCGAGCGACCTGGCCAGGACGAGCATCCAGAAGCTCCCGGCCAGGGCGAACATCAAGTGGGCGGCGGCGCTGCCGCAGATCGAGACCAGCAGCACCGGCCGGCGGCCCACCCGGTCCGACAGGCGGCCCAGCAGCGGCGAGAACAGGAGCTGCGTCAGGCTGTAGGAGGAGAACAGCAGGCCGATCTGCGCCGGCGTGGCGTGCAGCTCCTGGGCATAGAACGGGAGCAGGGGGAGGATCATCCCGAACCCGATCAGGTCCAGGAGGATCGTCACAAAGACGGTGGTGAAGGCCCGGCGGCGGGGGATGGCCGCGATGGCTGCGGGCGGCACGGCAGGATCGCTCACGAAGGCGGGAGTGTAGCAGGTTGGTGCGCGCTCCTCGGGTCGAGGAGGTCGCGGAGGCCGTCGGCCAGCAGGTTGAAGGCGATCACCGTCAAGGCGAGTGCCGCGCCCGGGAAGGTGGCGATCCACCACGCGTGGCTCAGGGCCTCGCGCCCCTCGGAGATCATGTTCCCCCAGCTCGCGGTCGGCGGCTGGATGCCCATCCCCAGGAAGGAGAGGGAAGACTCCACCAGGATCAGGTTGCCGATGAGCAGGGTGGCCTGGACCAGGACCGGCGTGAGCGCGTTGGGCAGGAGATGCCGGGAGAGGATCTTCATCGGGCTCTGCCCGATCGATCGCGCCGCCACCACGTATTCGCGGCGCTGGAGGCTCAGGATCTCGGCGCGAACGAGGCGGCTGATCCCCATCCAGCTCCCCGCGCCCAGGAGTACCACCAGGGTCGCGGTCCCCGGGTTGAAGAGGGCGGCGAGCAGGATGGTCAGGAAGAGCCTGGGGAAGGCCAGCAGGGCGTCCACCGCGCGCATCAGCAGGGAGTCGAGGAGCGGTCCGCCCAGGGCGGCAGCCGAGCCCGCGGCCACGCCCAGCGTCAATGCCAGGACGACCGAGAACAGTCCTACTCCCAGCGAGACCTGGGCGCCGTGAAGCATCCGCGACCCGATGTCGCGACCGAACTTGTCCGTGCCGAGGAGGAAGACGCGGCGATCGGCGACGCCGTCCGGCGAGAGATTGGTCACTCGGGAGGTCGCCAGGACCTCCCGCCGTCCGAGGCGCTCGACGACCAGGCCTTCCGGCGTGCGTTCGACGCGGTCCGCCAGGCGCCACCCGCCGTCATCCATACGGACAGCCGCCACGACCGTCCCGGGCGGACGGTAGCGGCCTGCCACCGGGTCCAGCTGCTCGTCCGGATCGTAGGGCGCGAGCCAGCGCGCAGCCATGGCTACCAGCAGGAGGATCCCTACGAACCCGGCGCCCCAGCGCAGGGTGCCGGGCAGCCTACGCATACCGCACCCTCGGATCGGCCAGGGCGTGGAGGATGTCCGCCACGAGGTTGCAGGCCAGGACGATGACGGCAGTGAAGGCGGTGGTGGCCAGGACCAGGGGATAGTCCCGGCTGAGGATCGCCTCGAAGGTGAGGCGGCCGAGTCCCGGCCAGCTGAAGATCACCTCCGTGACCAGGGAGCCGCTGAGTACGCCGGACGCGGAGAGGGCGAGGAGCTGGAGCAGGAGCGGCAGGATGTTGCGCAGGCCGTGCACCCAGACCACGCGGCGCTCGGAGAGCCCCTTGGCCCGGGCGGCCCGGATGTAGTCCTGGCTCAGGACCTCCAGCAGGCTGCCGCGCACGAAGCGGGCCGTGGCACCCGCTTCGGTCAGGCCGAGCACCAGGCAGGGCAGGGCCAGGTGGCGCAGGAGGTCCAGGAACCGGGCGGCGGGCGCCAGGTCCTCGGCGCCCACCGAGCGCATGTGGCCGGCGGGCAGGACCGGCCAGGCAAGGGAGAAGAGGAGGATGGCCATCAGGCCGAGCCAGAACGTCGGCTGCGAGTAGAGGAGCAGCGAGCCGATCCGGATCAGGTGGTCCGCGGCCCTGCCCCGCCGCCGGGCCGCCGCGATACCCAGGACGATCCCCGCGGTGTACTGGACCACCAGGGAGGCGGACGCCAGGAGCAGGGTGGCAGGGAGAGCGTCCAGGATGATGGAGGCCGCGGGTCGTTGCGCGGAGAACGACATCCCCCAGTCGCCCCGCGCAACCGCGCCCAACCAGAGGACGTACTGCTCGGGCAGGGGACGGTCGAGTCCGTAGATCCGCCGCAGGTTCTCCCGGTACTCGGCCGAGATGCGTTTGCCCTCGAACAGCAGGTCCGCCGGGGACCCCGGTGCCAGGTGGAGCAGGAAGAAGATCGCTGTGAGGACGAGATAGAGGAGCAGGAACGAGGCCGCGAGCCGCCGCAGGACGAAGCGGGTCACGGGCAAACGCCCATCAGCGGCATCAGCGGCCCGGCTCGACCCACCACTC
>JANOCF010001163.1:0-3373 GCA_031412055.1 Holophagales bacterium
CATCGGGAGACCCGGGTCTCGGCCTGACCGGGTCCGGAGCCTTTGCACCCATGACCTTTGCCAAAGAGGCCTGGCCTTTCGTCCTGCCGTTCGTGTTCGTGGCGGCGGTCCTGTTCTTCCTGGGCTACCCCGGGTGGGGGATTGCGGCGCTCGTCGTCGGCCTCCTGATCCTGCTGTTCTTCCGCGATCCCACCCGCAGCTACGCGGGTGAGACCGGCGTCGTGCTGGCTCCCGCAGACGGCCTGATCACGCGCGTCGCCACGATCGAGGACCCGCAGATCGGACCGGGGCGCTACCACCACATCGTCACCTTCCTCTCCGTGTTCGACGTCCACGTCCAGAAAGCCCCGGTGGCGGGCGAGGTGGTCAGCTCCCTCTACGCGGTGGGCAAGAAGGTGGCGGCCTTCCGCGAGGACGCCGGCGACGTCAACGAAAAGCACCTCACCGTGGTCCGCCGCCAGAACGGCGACAACATCGGGGTGCGCCAGATCGCCGGCCTCCTCGCCCGCCGGGTGGTCTGTTATTTGAAAGAGGGAGATCACGTGCACCGAGGTCAGCCGATGGGGCTGATCAAATTCAGCTCGAGGGTCGACCTGCTCGTGCCCGAGAGCTACAAGGTCATGGTCAAGAAGGGGGATCGCGTGAAGAACGGACTGACGCCGGTCGCGCTCCCCCCGGGAGAACCCGCCAAGTGATCGAGGACGTGCCCCATCGCCGACGCGCGGTCCACAACCGGCTGCGACGGGGCGCGTACCTGCTCCCGAGCCTGTTCACCATCGGCAACATGCTCCTCGGCTTCTACGCCATCGTGTGCGGGCTGCGAGGCATGGAGGCGGTGGGGACCGAGCGGATCGAGCTCTTCCGCCTGGCCGCGCTGCTGGTCTTCGCGGCCGCCTTCGTAGACACCCTGGACGGCTTCGTGGCGCGGCTGACCAACACCGAGAGCGAGTTCGGCAAGGAGTACGACTCCCTGGCCGACGTGGTCACCTTCGGCGCCGTGCCCGCCCTGCTGACCTGGGTCTGGGGTCTGCGCGATTTTCACCGCGACGCCTGGCTGCTCCCCCTGTTCTTCATGGTCTGCACCGCGACCCGGCTCGCCCGTTTCAACGTGCAGCACAAGGTGGTGGACAGCCGCTGGTTCGTGGGGCTGCCCACCCCGGCCGCGGCCGGTGTGATCGTCTCGCTGCTGTTCTTCGCTCCCGATCCTGAGTGGCGCTCCTGGATGACGGGGCTGGTGGCGATGTCGCTGCTGATCGCCGGCCTGTTGATGGTCTCCACCTTTCGCTACCGCAGCGTCAAGGGTCTCGATCCGCGCCGGCGGGTGAGCTACCGGGTGGCCGTGCCGATCGCGGCGATCCTCCTGGTGCTGTACTACGCCCCCTATGCGTTCTTCGCGACCTTCGCCATGCTCTTCGCCGCGTCGGGTCCGGCGCTCTGGCTCTGGGGCCGTCTGCGCCAGGGCCGGACCGCCACAGAACCGACGGAACCTCCACCACCGCCAATCGATGATCTTCCCCCTTACCGATGAGCACGATCGCAATCCTCCACTCCACCAGCCTGGTGGGCAAAGAGCTGAGAGACACCCTGGAACGCCGCATGAAGGAGTGGCGGGAGGTCCGTCTGCTCAGCACCGATCCCGAAGAGGTCGGAACCCTGACCGACGTCCTGGGCGCCGCCGCCCTCGTGACTCAGTACGAGCCGGAGAGCCTGAAGGGCGTCTCGACGGTCTACTTCTGCGGACCGATCGCGAAGAACCGCCCGCTGTTCGGCGACGTTCCGCCCGGAACCGTCGCGGTGGTGGTCTCCGAGGACGGCACGCCGGAGGACGGCTATCCGATGGTGGCGGGAGTCAACACGGACCCGCCGCGGCCGGCAGGCGCGGCGAAGGCAAATAACCGTCTGCTCTCGCCGCACCCCGCGGTGGTGCTGCTCGCCCACATCCTGCATCCGCTGCGTCAGTTCCAGCCGGTGGACGCCGTGGCCACGCTCATCCAGCCGGCCTCGGCGCAGGGGGATCCGGGCGTCCAGGAGCTGTTCGAGCAGACCAAGACCATCGTGGCGATGACCGGCAAGAGCCCGACGTCGATCTACGGCAAGCAGCTCTCGTTCAACATGCTCCCCACGACCTTGGAGACATTGCCGCTCGGGGAGATGCTGCAGACGGTCGTGCCGGAGACGCCGCCGATTCCCGTGCAGGTCGTCCAGGGAGGCGTCTTCCACGGCCTGACCGCGAGCCTGTACCTCCGTTTCGGAGCGAGCACCACCCCGCAGGCGATCCGCAAGGCGCTCAAGGGCAACCCGCACCTCGAGATCGCCTCCGATCCCGCCCACCTGGGTCCCATCGACTCGGCCACGACCGACAAGATCCTGGTCGGCAGCATCCGCCAGGACGCCGCCGGAGGCTTCTGGTTCTGGGTCGTGCTGGACAACCTCACCCGCGGCACGGCGCTCAACGCGGTTGAGGTGGCGGAGGCGGTGGGGGGATAGGAAGTCGCCATGAAACGCGATCCGTCCGGACAGCTCAAGCCAGGCCCAAGGAAGCCCTCCTCCGGAAAAGGGCGCCCGAGGCTCGCGACGGCGCTATAATCAGCCCGACCGAGAACGCCATGGCAGAACCTCTCAAGCGACTTTTTACCGTCCCAGAGTACCACTCGATGGCCGAAGCAGGTATCCTCTCCGAGGAAGACCGCGTCGAGCTGATCGAGGGGAAAATTTTTCGGATGGCACCGATTGGGAGCCGGCATGCGGGATGTGTGACCTGCCTGATCCGACTTTTCGCAGGGTTGATTGGAGAGCGGATGCTGCTGTACGTGCAGAATCCGGTGAACGTCGGTGACTTCTCGGAGGCCGAGCCGGACGTGACGCTGCTGCGCTTCCGCGACGATCACTATGCCTCTTCCCACCCTACTCAGGACGACGTGCTCCTCCTCGTCGAAGTTGCGGATACCAGCATCCGGTTCGATCGCAATGTGAAGCTACCCGCCTACGCCCGGAACGGCATCCCAGAGTTCTGGCTTGTCGACCTCACCAAAAACACTGTGGAGGTCCACCGGCAGCCCTCGGCAACCGGTTTCCGGGACATCCGCAAGCTCCGGAGAGGTGACCTCCTCTCACCCCTCGCCTTCCCGGACCTGAAGCTGAACATCAGCGACATCCTGGTTTGATCCGCCCCTCGCGGCTGTTCCTCACCATTCTCCTTCTCCTCGCCGACTCTGCCGCCGCGGACCGGGCACGCCTCATCGAGACCGACCGCGAGGCGGCCGAGGCCCGGGTGGAGATGGTGCTGGAGGCTAAGGAGGAGATCCTCGCGCAGTCGTTCCTCGTCGGGCACGACCCGCTCACCCTCACCGGGCTGGCCCTGCTGCGCGATGCG
>JANOCF010001164.1:0-2014 GCA_031412055.1 Holophagales bacterium
AGCACTATGAGGTCGACTGGCGGCCCATTCCGAACTGGCTCAGCCACGCCGCCCTGGCCACCTGATGTTCCCGTTCAGTCCGCGCGTGGCCGAAAAGGTCCTCCTGAGCGGCTATGTGATCCTCTTCGGATCCGCGGCGCGCTACCTGGTGGCGTCGGTCGACCCGGACCGGCGTTGGCTCGCCTGGCTGGCCCTGCCGTTCATCTACAACCAGCTCCTGCAGATGGGCTTCTACAACTTCGTCTTCAGCCTCGCCTTCTACCTCCTGGCGCTGGGGACCTGGTGGCGGCACCGCTCCAGTCCGGACCTCGGGCTCGCTCTGAAGCTCAACCTTCTCCTCCTGCTCTGCTGGTTCTCGCACATCGTCTCGCTCGTGCTGGCGCTGGCCTCGATCGGTGTCCTCTGGCTCATCACCCTCCGAAGCCAGCGCTGGAAGCGGCATCTCCTTCACGTGGTGATCCTGGCTCCCCAGGTCCTGCTGCCGCTCTGGTTCATCCGCGATCAGGCGAAGGGTCCGGTCCCGGCCTCCTGGGACGAGGAATTTCTCTGGACCTATCTCCTCCGCCTGAGAGTGCTGCACTCCGTCACCCGGGAGCAGATCTGGATCGGGACCGCCCTTGCTCTCCTTTTCCTGGTTTTACTGGCTGTCACTCTCTGGGGAAGGCGCCGGGAGGGACGGCTGTTTCCGGATCTGAGGGAGGAGGACGGATTCCTCCTTCTGAGCCTGCTGGCCGCCGTCCTCTACTTTGTCAGCCCGGAGGGGATGTCGGGCGGCACGCTGCTCAAGAACCGGCTGAGCCTCTATCCGTACCTCCTCCTGATCCCCTGGATCGCTCCCCGGAGGAAGGCTTGGGGAGTCGGCGTGGTGACGACGGTCGCGGTCCTGACCGTCCTCCAGGTAGGGGTGCTGACTCGGTGGTATCGACGGGTGCAGCCGGAGATCCGGGAGATCCTGGCCGCGGCGGAGCCGATCGCGCCGAACAGCCGCGTTCTGCCGCTGATCTTCAAGCGTAACGCGGTGGCTGGGGGACCGGGCGTGCTGAGCCACGTCCTGAACTACGCCGCCGCCGAGAAGGGCTGGGTGGACTGGGGAAACTACGAGGCCATGACGGGACACTTCCCCGTCCGCTTCCGGCCCGAGGCGGGGCAGACGGACATCTTCGGCATTGAGGCCCATCCCGGCCAGTTGAACCTCCGGGCCTACAAGGGACGGACGGACTATGTCTTCACCTGGAAGATGCCGCCGGGTTCGCGGATGGAGCGGCAGCTCCGCCAGCACTTCAAGCCCATAGCGGAAGAAGGGCCGGGACGCGTATATAGAAGGAAGGGCCGTCCAACGCGCCGAATGTGAGAGAGTGACAGCAGGATGTACAACGAGTTCTACGGCTTCCAGGAAGCGCCGTTCAACATCACGCCCGATCCGCGGTTCCTGTTCTTCAGCGACCGTCACCGGGAGGCGTACAACCACATCCTCTTCGGGATCCGGGAGCGGAAGGGCTTCATCCAGGTCACGGGCGAGGTGGGCGCTGGCAAGACCACCGTCTGCCGGGCGCTCCTGGAGGACCTGGGTCCCCAGTACCGGACGGCCCTGATCCTCAACCCCTGCCTGACCGGCGACCAGCTCCTGCGCTCGGTCCTGGTCGAGCTGGGCCTCAAGGCGACCAACGACCGCGTGGCCGGCCTGCAGCGGCTCAACCAGTACCTCCTGGACCAGCTCGCCGAGGGCAACGACGTGGTGCTGCTCATCGACGAGTCGCAGGACCTGGACTTCGACCTCCTGGAGCAGATCCGCCTCCTCTCCAACCTGGAGACCGACCAGCGCAAGCTCTTGCAGATCGTGCTTCTCGGCCAGCCGGAGCTGCGGGAAAAGCTGAACGACCCGCGCCTGCGCCAGCTCCGGCAGCGGATCACGGTGCGCTACCATCTGGCGCCGCTGAGCCGCCGCGAGACCGAGCAGTACATCCAGCACCGGCTGCAGGTCGCGGGGGCCAACGGCCGGCCGAGCTTCAACCGC
>JANOCF010001165.1:0-8597 GCA_031412055.1 Holophagales bacterium
GGGGGCTCCCTCTCCCGCGAAGCGGGGGAGGGCAGGGGAGGGGGTCTTTGCCGGAGTCAACGTGACGGCCGAGCTGAACCGAGTCTATGTCCAGGAAGAATCGTCTCTCGATCCTCTCCTAGCCTCTCTCCAAGCCTTAGCTCAATCGAAGGAAGAGTCGTGACGCCAACGAACAGCCGGCGCTCCTGGCTCCTCCCCTACCTCGTCTTCCTCGCCCACGCCCTGCTGTTCGGGGGATGGATTGTGGACGACGCCGGCATCTCCTTCGCCTACGCCCGCAACCTGGCGGAGGGTCATGGATTGGTGTCGCAGCCCGGGATGCCTCCGGTCGAGGGGTTCTCCAACTTCCTGTGGATGATCGCCTTCGTCCCGGCCATGCTGGTGCGGCTGTTCCACCCGATCCTCCTCCCCAAGCTGGCGAGCCTGGCGCTGGTGGCGGGGGCCTTCATCCTGCTCGACCACTCGCTCGCCTTCCTGACCGGCGAACGCCCCGGACGCCGCGTCGTGTCTCTCGTGACCCTGCTGCTGCTCGCGGTCTGCACCCCGTTCGTGATCTGGACGGTCTCCGGCCTGGAGAACCCGCTCTATGTCTTCCTGCTCTGCCTGCTACTCTGGCTGATCGTGCGTGAGCGGGAGCGCGGCGCCTCCTCCAGCCGTCTTCCGCTGATCGCGGGAGCCGTGGCCGCCGGGCTCGCTTTGACCCGGCCGGATGGCATCCTCTTCGCCGTCCTCTACCCTCTCCTCACCTTGACCACCCAGGGATGGCCGCCGCGCTGGCGCTCGGTTCTCGGGCGGGCGCTCCGGTACGGCGCGGTCTTCGCGGTCCTCCTGGGAGGGTTCCTGCTCTTCCGCTGGTCTTACTTCGGCGATCTGGTCCCCAACACCTTCTACGCCAAGGGCGGCCCCAACGGCGGGGTGTACGTGGACCTCGTCACCCTCCAGCCCCAGATGATGGCGAAGGTCTTCGCGCTCCTCGAATCCGTGGCGGGCCAGGGCAACGTGCTGCTGCTCGCAGCCCTGGTGTCGGGCACGGCCTTCCTGATCGGCCGCCGCCGCTTCGGCTGGGGACACGGCGTCCTGCTCGCGTTCGCGTACCTCGGGGCGGTGCCGTTCCTGCTCCTCCCCTTCGACTGGATGGCCGAGTACCGCTTCGCTACCCCGCTCTTCCCCTTCCTCTATGCCTATGCCGCGGTGCTCGCCGCGAGCCTGGGAGAGATGCTCTTCCCCGACGTGGACCGGCGACGGCTTCCGGCCCTGGCTGCCGGGCTGGTGGCGGTCGGGCTGAGCCTGACCACGTTCGCGGGCCGCTCGGTGCTGTTCGCAGCGGCCCCGACCGTCCCCTTCAGCGAGGTCGTGGAGAAGTTCGGGCTGCGCTACAACAACTTCGCGGAGCTCCTGGGGCTGGAGCAAGGCTCGATCCTGGTCCCCGACGTGGGCGGCACTCTCTGGGCCTCCCGCCTGCGGGTCTACGACCTGGCCGGCTTGGCCGACCCGGTCATCGCGAGGTCGCTGAACAAGAGACCGCCGGTCTTCTACGACTACATCTTCGAGCGGATGAAGCCGACCTTCATCCACACCCACCACTACTGGACGTTCCAGGCCGCGCTCGACAAGGACCCGCGCTTCGCCCGCGACTACCTACCGCTCTTCCACTATGTGGAGCCGGCGGTGCGGGAGAGAGCTCAGGGCTTCCCACTGCGCTCGGGCGACTTCGTGCGGCGAGACGCCGTCGCCGGCAAGCTGAGCGCGGTCGAGGAGATCCGGACAGAGATAACGGAGTACTACCGGCAGCGGTCGGAGATCGAGCGATGGGGTCCCGACGTGCTGGTCCTGCCGGTCGAGGAGATGCCGTGATGCTCGTGTATCATGCTCAAGGGCGCACTTGAATCGTCCCGGATGGAAACCTTCCTATGCCCCTGCCAAGACCGACCGTCTCGATTCCCGTTCCCGAGGAGCTCGCCAGCCAGTTGCCTCCGGACCCGGACGAGCGCCAGGAAGTGCTGGTGCTTGGGCTCAGGGAGTGGCGGATCCGCAAAGCCCTGGAAGCCTACCGGCGAGGCGAGGGATCGCTGGGATACGCGGCACACCAGGCAGGGATCTCCTTGCGGGAGATGATCCCCCTGGCCTATGCCCACGGCCTAGCACCCGGGAGCGAGGGCGACGACACGGCTGATTCCGCTCTGTGACCGTCGTGTCTGACGCGGGCCCGCTCATGGCCCTCGCCAAGATCGGCGCGCTTGATCCCCTCTTCCGTCTCTTCCCCAAAATCCTGACGCCTCCCGCCGTCCATCACGAGTTGATCACGGAGGGGCTGCGCCTCGTCGCACCCGACGCGCTCCTCCTCCGGGAACGGTATCGCTCGGGAGAGTTGGAGGTCCTGGCTCCTCAGGAAGGCCGTCTTTCGGTTCCGATCCGCCTGGGTCCTGGAGAGGAGCAGAGCATCCAGCTGGCCGCCGAGGTGGAGGCTACCTGGCTACTGATCGACGATCTCGATGCCCGACGGGCCGCCACTGCTTCACTCGAGGCTGCCGGTGTGAAGACGCGCCTCAAGGGCACGCTCGGCGTGATCTTGTCGGCCCGCGAGGGCGGACATCTCGCCAAAGAAGAAGCTGTCCACTTCGTGGAAACCCTCCGGCAACGCCCGGATATCTGGATCAGCGCCGATCTCTGTGCCCGTGTCCTGGCTCTCCTGGAAGGATCGGTGTGACGACCTGGTGACGCCTGCCCCTGGACGTCAGGCGGCACGCTGGAGCTGACCGACGGCCGCAAGTACCAGGCCACCAGCAACGTCTGGCAGACCCGCTACCAGTTTCTCTCCGGCAGCCGGGAGCCTCTCATCCGCTATCGGACGCTCGGGATGATTCACACGGCGGCACAGATGGAGATCGCTCCCGAGGCGGCGGAGTTGCCCGAGCTGCCCTGGATGACCATGCTGGGCTGGTATCTCACGGTCATGATGAACGACGACTCCGCCAGTACCGCCGCCTCGGTCGCCGCAGCGGCCAGCTGATCCCGGCCCGGATCACTCCGCCTCGATCCACCCTCCGGCCGGAATCCATGTTCCGCGGGTCAAATCGGCCTTGAGGATGTAGGCGCCCCGGGCTCCGAGACGGTGGGCGGGGCCGAAGGTGACGGGCGGGCCGTAGCCGGTCTCGAAACGGCGTAGTGCCTCGAGGCTCCCGATCAGGCGGTCGCGGGTGAGATCCCGGCCCGACCGCTCCAGCCCTTCCAGCAGGACCTCCGCCGCAGCCAGGGCGGAAAGCTGTGCCGAGATCTGGTCCCGGCTCAATGCATGGTCCGCGGCAAGCTTCCGGTACGCCTGCGTCTCCCCAGGCAGGGCGGGAACCGCGACGAAGATCCGACCGTCGAAGGCGGCGGGCGCAGCCAGAAGCGCAGAGTCCGCCGCCGCGCCCGTGGCCAGCAGCGTCGGACGATTGCCGCGGGTACCGCGCGCCTCGGCTTCCCTCAGCAGCGACACCGCCGCGGGACCGGACCCGGTAAAGATCACCGGATTCTCCAACCCTTCCGTCTTCGCGTAGCGCCGCAGGGCCTGCATCTGGTCTTCCAGTCCCGGGGAGAGATGGAAGACGTACCGGTTCTCACTCGGATGGAGCGAGAACGGGCCGATGACAGGGACTTCCAGCTCCTCGAAGACTCCTGCGAGCTCGCGATCCGCTCCCGCGAAGAAAGCTCCGGCTACCGCGAAGACTTCTTCCCTCCCCAGGAAGTCCTTCACCTGGACAGGCCAGCCCTGCGGGGGACCGGACAGCTCCAGGGTACGGATCTCGATCCGGCGTCCCCAGAGACTGTCAGCCTCCTCGAAGCGAGCGGCGAGGGCTTCCCGGACCGCCTTCGACATGGAGGAGAGAGGACCGGACGGCGGAAGCACGGTGCCGATCCTGATGGCGGTGTCGGTCACTCCCGGGTCGGTCTCATGGCCCAGCGTCTTCATGTACGAGATCAGGTCCGCCATGTCCTGGTGGCTCATGCGGAAGCGGGGCATGGCCACGTGGAGGGAATTGCCCGCCGGGTCCATTCCCATGGCGATCGCCTTCTTGAGGGACCGCTCGTCGTAGGGAGGATGCTTGCGTCCGCTCGGATGGGTGACGCCGTAGGGCCGGGTCAGGCTGTCCCAGGTGAGATCGGACGGCGTGACTCCTCCCTCGGGGCGTCCGCGTCCGTCACGTCCGTGGCAGCTGGAGCACGGCATGGCCGACGCGGGCACCTCGACGGCTTCTCCCCCGGCTCCCATCACCGCGACGATCTCCCCGCCCGAGGGGCTGGTCCCTTCCATGTAGAGGCTACGGCCGCGCTCCTCGGGAGCAGCGGCAAGCAGGAAGGGCAGGAGGAGAAGGATCGCGAGACCCCGGCGCACCCTCATCCCTGGTCGTTCACGACGCTGTCCACGATGGGAAGGATCTCCTCCGGCGCGGCCAGACCCATGGCCTTCTTCCACAGGCCGGTCCGGTCGTTCCCGATCAGGAAGAGGTTCTTGTGCGCCTCGGGAGTCTCGGCCTGCTGCCCGAGCTTGGCCAGGGCGGCGTGCACGTCCGCGGGCGAGCCGGTGAGGAACCACCAGCCCGGCCGGGCGTTGAAGCGGGCGGCGTACTCCTTGAGCTTCGCGGGAGTGTCGTTGGCCGGATCGACCGAGAGGGAGATCAGGTAGACGTCCTTGCCCAGACGGTCGCCCAGCCAGTCCTGGACCCGGGCGAAGGTGCTGCTCATGACCGGGCAGGCGCCCGTGCAGCCCGTGAACATGACGTCGATGACGACCGTCCGGCCCTGGATCAGGTCCGAGTAGAAGCGCATGGTCTCGCCGTCCTGATTGACCAGGGGGATGTCGCCGAAGTAGGCCGCGGCCGGATTCTTGGCGGTCTTCTCGATCAGCTCGGCGATCTGCTCCGGTGGCGTCAGGCCGTACGTGCGGGTCCACTCCCTTTTGACGTCGTTGCCCACCAGGACCAGGGGCGTGTGCTCGGCCGGGCTGGCCGTGTACACGCCCAGCGCCTTGAGCAACGTCCTGACCTGCTCGGCGTCGCCGGTCACAAGAGTCCATCCCGGCCCGGCGCCGAACTTCGCGGCCCAGCTCTTGAGCCGCTCGGGCGTGTCGGTGCGCGGGTCGACGCTGACCGAGATCAGGTGAACATCCTTCCCCGCCTTCTCCCCCAGCATCTCGCGCAGCTTGCCAAAGGTCGCCCCCATCGGGGGACAGACCGTGGTGCAGGTGGTGAAGATGAAGTTCATCGCCACCACCTTCCCCTTGACCAGATCGGTGTGGAAGCGGACGGGACGTCCGTCCTGGTCGACCAGCGACACGTCGGGGATGTTCAGCTTCGCGGGAGCGTCCGGGGCTGGAGGCGGAGCCTGGTGGTGCTCATGCTGGGCAAAGGCAGGTGTAGTGGCTAAAAGGAGAGCCAGGACCGGCACGGAAAACTTCACTTCAACTCTCCTTGAGCGGCCCGGGGCCGGGCGAAGAAGGTGATGGACGGGGAGTCCTGGTAGCCCATCCCGGCGGACGCTACCTCCAGGAAGACGTAGTACAGGCCGGCTTCCGGTGGGCGGAAACGGATCTCGTAGACCCCTTCGCCTACCTCGGTTGCAGCCTCCCGGATCTGCCATACCCCGGGAGAGAGAAAGGCGAGCCAGCTCACCTTGAGCCCGGTCTTCGGAGCGCCGTCCTGGGCGGTGATCCGGTAGCGGACGCTCACCTCGTCGCCAAGCCCCACGTCCCCGGTCTCCCCTAGCGGCTCGACGCGCAACGGCGTCCTCCTCTTCGCGGCCAGGGCCGCGTCCACGGCCACCGGGAACGGGAAGCACTGCATCAGGCGCGGTGTGTTCAGAAGCACGGCGAGGTCGTGCCGGCCGGAGCGGCCCAGCCGGGTCACGGTCTCGTAGACGCCGGGCGAAGTTTCGCGCAGGCTGCGGTCCACCACCAGCACGGCCCGCGGCTCCCGGCCACCGGTCTTGAAGTGGCCCATGGGAGCAGCCATGCCTTCCTTGTAGAAGTAGATCGCCTGGTCGAGCGGGTTGGCCACCAGCACCGCCGCGTCCCCCGCCGCCTGCACGATGCCGTCGGCGGGAGTCGGCAAGGAAAGCTTCCCCGGCGGGTTCTGCCCGCCGGGGAAGTCCACCACCGGCACGGGCGCGCCTTCGCGGCCCAGCTCGCGCAACGGGATCATGAGGACGGCCTCGCTGCCCCGGTGACGCACGTAGGCAAGCTCCTCGGTAAAGATCACCTGGTCGGGACCATCCTCCATGTCTCCAGTCTGGATGATGCGCCCGACCGCGGCGTCGATCACGAACAGCTCGTCCGTGGCCGGGTTGACCGCCAGGACCAGCCGCCCGTTGGGCGCGAAGCGGATGCGGGCAAGGCCGGGCTTCCCGTTGAGACGGACCACTTCGGTCCGCTCGGGGTCCACCCCGACGATGGCGCCGTCTCCTTCGTGGGCGACCCAGGCGGCTCCGGCCAGGTCCGACCATGTCACCGAGACCGGGCGGAGACCCGTGGCCACGTCGCGGACCTTGCGCAGCGTCCGCGCGTCCACCACGGACAGCGTGCCCTCATCCCGGTTGGCCACGAACACCCGGCCCGAGTCGCCGGAGACCGCCAGGTCGTGGGGTCCGCGGCCCGTCGGGATGCTGGCGGCCACTTTGAGCGTGGAGGTGTCGACGGCCGCGACCCCGCCGTCGACGCTCGCCCACAGGAGGGCACCGTCGGGCTGGAGGAGCAGCCGGGCCGGGCGGGGAAGCGGGACCTTCGCCACCACCTTCCAGCCGCGGGTCTCCACCACGGCGACGGCGCCGGAAGCGGGCATGGAGACGAACAGGCGCTCGCCGTCCTTGGACAGGACCCAGTCCTCGCCCGGACTGTCGAGGAAGGCCATCGCCAGCAGCTTGCTGCCGCCGAAGCCGAAGATCGGATCGACCACGGAGATCGTGGCGTCCTGGTTCAGGGTGAGGACGTAGTAGATGTTGAGATCCAGCTCCGGGGGCGAGAGAACCGAGCCGCCCAGGAAGGCGGAGATCTTCTCGCCGCAGGAGCGTGGACCCTCGGCGGAGCTTTCCGGGAGACGGTCCACCCAGGCCGCCGGGTAGAGCCCGGACAGCGGCGCTCCGGTGGCCGCGTCCGAGATCTTCAGGCGGACCCGCACGTCCTGCGCTTCCCGCAGCTCACCCCCTGCGAGCGGCTCGACGGCGACGTCAACGGCGACGCCGTCCTGGACAGCCCGCTGCTCGATCCCCCGCAGGGAACCGGGCACCAGGACCGCCAGGACAACCAGCGCGAGGGTGCTACGGCACCACACGGAACAGACCCCAGATGCCGCCGTCGAGCAGCCACGCGGCATAGTCGCGGTACAGATAGTCCTCGGAGATACTGAACTTGCCTCCTGCCCCGGTGTTGGGGATGACGTCGAAGTGGTTGCTGGGGCCGTGGCCGCCGCGCGCACCCTGCCACTCCGATTCGGGGTTGGAGCCGATCACCGTGGAGTTTGACGTGTAGGGCAGCTCCTCCCAGAGATGGCCGTGCAGGTCGAAGACGTGCGACTGCGTGTGTCCCGCGGGATGGATGGCGCGGAAGCGGACCGTCTTGCCGGCTCCGGCCACGAACACGGGCGTCTCCGGGTCGGCGCCGCCGATCCAGTTGTTGGACAGCAGCTCGTGGAAGAGGGTGAACGTGCGGGTGTTCTCCAGCGGCGTATCGGGCGCCCAGCCGGCGCGGAACCAGAGCGGCTCGGTGCGGTAGTTGACCGCCTTCTGCCCCGAGGCCTCGGGGTCGCCGAAGCCGGCCAGGTTCTCGACCGGCGCGCCGTCGCCGTAGCGCTGGTTGACGTCGTCCTGGAAGACGAGGACGTACTCCAGGAAGCTCGAGCTGTTGGGATAGGAGACCACGGCCGAAGCGCGGGTCAGCTTGCCGTCGCCGTCGAGGGTGTCGGTCCAGGTGGTGGTCGCAGGCTCGACGATCAGCGCGCCCACCGCCGCCTTGTTGGAGTGCTTGATGGGATCTGCCGAGGTGAGGCCGGTAGCGCCGAGCTCGATGGCCCGCGGAGCATTGCTCACCTCGTAGTCGCCGGCGTACCAGTAGTAGGCGACCTTCTCGCCCGGTCCGACCGTCTGCACGGCGTAGTTGGGGTTGATCCCCGCGTTGCTGCCGTCGCTGTTGCGGATGTCGTAGTAGACGAGCTGCGGGTGCAGCCCCACGTGCAGCGAGGGGTTGACGTCGTTGGCGTTGAAGTCCTCGAGGATCATCGGCATGGCGTTCCAGCCGTCGAGATCCGCGTAGCTCTCCGGCAGGGCGTTGTAGAGGTTGATGCGGACGCACTCGCCCGCCTTGGCGCGCAGGATCAGCGGCTCGCGCCGCACCGTCTGCTTGAGCCGCGGACGCAGCGGATTGCCGACCCAGTCCAGGTCCTCGCTGCGCACGAACAGGATGGCCGTCGGGTCGTGCAGCGGGCCGAAGCGCTGGGAAGGCTCGGGCGGCTCGTTCGGCTGCCGGTACATCTTCACCGCGTCCTGGCGGCCGTTGTAGACCAGGCCGTTCACCGGCCCGGGATCGTCCTGCAGCGCCTCCTGGGCCCAGACAGCGGTCACGTTGTACA
>JANOCF010001166.1:0-8598 GCA_031412055.1 Holophagales bacterium
AGAGCGTAGCCGCCCTGCGCAAGACCGTAGGGGCCGACATGGTCTCGATGTTCGTCAACCAGATGTCCGGCGCCTGCGGCATCGGCTTCCTGATGTCCAACGATGCCTACACCCCGGAGTTCGCGCCCTACGCCTACTCGACCGTCAAGCGCGCCTGCGGCTCCCTGGTGCTCGCCCACGAGCTGGGGCACAACCTGTCGTGCAACCACGATCCCCAGAACGCCAGCCCGGAGTACGCCCTCTTCCCCTACGCCTTCGCCCACATCGTCGAGGGGAGCTTCCGCACGGTGATGGCGTACAACAACAACTGCACGACCTGCCCCTGGGTGGAGAACTTCTCGAACCCGGACGTCTCGCGGGACGGCAAGCCCACCGGCGTCGCCGGCCAGCGCGACAACGCGAGGGCGATCAACAACACCCGCGACCTGGTCTCCAGCTTCGCGGCCGTGCAGGCGTGCAAGCCGGGGCCGAACAACCTCTGCCTGCTCAACAAGCGCTTCCGCGTCGAGCTGTTCTGGGAGAACCAGTTCAACAACACCCAGGGGGTCGGCTCGGCGGTCCCGCGCACGGACGCAGCGGGCTTCTTCACCTTCGGCGATTCGTCCAACATCGAGCTGATGGTCAAGTTGCTCGACTTCGGCGACGCCATCAAGGTGTTCTACGGCCAGCTCACCAACCTGAAGTTCAGCCTGATCGTCACCGACACGGCGACCGGGACCGCCAAGGTCTACGAAAACACGGCACGGGAGTGCGGCGCCATCGACCAGGCGGCCTTCGCGTCCTCGCGCTCGTTCCTGGCGGTGGGCACGGCGCCCGCGGCGTCCGCGGCGGCGGCCACCTGCAAAAAGGACAAGAACACCCTCTGTCTGCTCAACAATCGCTTCCAGGTGAAGGTCGCCTGGCGCAACCCGGGCAACGGCACCAGCGGCTCGGGCGGAGCGGTGCCGATCTCCGGCGTGACCGGCGCCTTTTACTTCACCGACACCAGCAATCTGGAGCTGATGGCCAAGGTCATCGACTACGGCGACCGCATCGACATCTTCTACGGCACCCTCAGCGACCTGGAGTACACGATCACGGTCACCGACACGAAGACCGGAGCCGTCAAGACCTACCAGAACCCCGCCGGAACCTTCTGCGGCGGGCAGGACGGCAACGCCTTTCCCCGCTAGAGCTCTGAGCGGAGCCGGAGGAGACTGACTTTCCGGCTCCGCAACCCTTTTTCTCGCACAAGAATAGATAATTTTCGCACAGCGATTCACTTTCCTTGGGTGTCGGGAGAGAATAGTTGTGCGCGAATTTGAAATTCGCGCACAGAAATTTGGAATTCAAGGCCGCGAATTGTAAATAGTTGTGCGAGAATTTTAAATTCTCGCACAACTATTCTCTCGTGCTGTGCGGGGAAAATGATTTTTCGCACAGGAAAGTGAATTTCAAGGTTTGGGTGCCGTCGAGAGGATCTTCTCGATCTTCTTCGGATCGTCCGGCAGCAGCCCCGAGGCCGGCAGGCGGGGGACCAGCGCCGCCCAGCGCGGCTCGCGGGCGAAGACGTCCTTGAACAGGGCGAGCGCTTTCTCCTCCTGGCCGGCCACGAAGAGCGTTACGGCCTGCCAGAAGGGGAGCTCGACGATGCCGGGGGCCAGCGCCGTGGCGCGGGTGTAGTGGCCGACGGCGGTCTGGAAGTCGTTCTTCGCCATGGCCTCGTCCCCGAGGTTCATCTCCTCGTAGGCCCGGTGCAGGGTGAGCAGCCTGCGCAGCTCCGCCAGCGGCTGCGGGTTGTCGTCCACCCGCAGGTCCACCAGGCGGTCGCGCCAGGGCTCGCCCGTGGGTCGGGCCCGGACGACGACCAGGGCCGCGCTCTGGCGGCCGCGGATGTCGCCCCCCTCGGCCTCGGCGGCCTCCAGCGCCGTGAGCATCCGGTCCGCGAGATCGCCCCTGGCGCTCTCGTAGGCCCGCGCCATGGCCGGCCAGACGGTCGGCTTGTCCATCAGGTTCGCCTGCACCGAGTAGCCCTTGCCGGTCTGGTGGCCGGCGGCGGCGATGCACTTGGCGCCGGTCCAGACCGCGGCCCTCCCCTGGGCGTCCACCATGGCGACCTGCCGCACGTCCTTGCCCTCGTCCTGGGCCACGAGCAGGTCGAGCGCCTCCTGGGCGGATTTTCCGCCGCGCATCAGCTCCAGGCCCTTCGGCCCGTAGTCGATGCGGGTGAAGGACTGGGTGGCCACGGCTCCTGCTCCTGCCTCCAGCCAGGGAACGGCGGTGCCGACCTGGAACCAGTGGCTCTGGACCGCCACGCCGAAGTCCCCGGTGACCGGGTCGCGGGCGACGATGGAGTAGGTGTGGGCGAGCGGATCGCCGGCCCGGGCAGGGATGGGAACAAGGAGGGCGGCAGGGACCAGGATGGCGGCGGCAATCGCGGGGATACCGGGGATGCTCTTCATGAGCCGGAGGGTCGCAGAAAATCCGGAGGAGGGCAATTGGCAGGATCGCATGACGAGAAGCTTGGCCCGGAGGGCCTTTCCGGCTTATGATCCCTTAGCTATCTCCAGCGAGATCCATGGCCAACGAAACCGCCTCCGCGTACCGGCGCAACAGCCGGGTTCTATCGCTCCGCGACATCCTCCTGTCGCTGGGGATCGGCGTTGCCCTGAGCGTCGTCGTCGCCGCGCTCTCCCAGGCACCTGTCCAACTGCGGTTCGGCTTCGCGCTCCTGCTCGCCTGGGGGCTCGCGCTGGCCTGCGGACTGATCGCCTTCCTGCGCCGCCAGACCCGCGAGATCGAGGCGGAGTACCGCCGCGAGCAGGTCAACATGGCCGAGCGCGTCCGCGCCGCCGATGCGCTCCGGCGGGAGGTGGAGAGCTACCGCCGGCTGTTCGATCAAGGCGATACGGGACCGAAGCCGCGCGGCCAGGCCCAGGCCGCTGCTGCCACCGAGACGACCCGGAGGGCGACCGCGCCGAGCCCGCTTGGCCCGCCCAGCCCTCCGGCATCGCCAAGGCCCATGGTGCGGATGCCGGACCCGGCCGCGGTCTCCGCCGGCATCCAGGTCCACGACTCGCTCCGCGACTCCCTGACCGGGCTCTTTCATCAGCGCTACTTCGAGGCTGCCCTGGAACGGGAGATCCATCGCATGGAGCGGCGCGCCCTGCCGCTGGGCCTGATTCTGATGGAGGTGGACGGCTGGGCCACCCTGCGCGAGACGCAGGGCCCGGACGCGGCCGAGGCAGTTCTGCGGGGGATCGCGGACCTGCTGCGCCGCCGCGTGCGCGGCGGAGACGTGGCCTGCCGCTACCAGGATGGAGAGTTCGCCCTCATCCTGCCGGAGGCGCCTCTCGAGGGCGTCAAGACCCGCGCCGAGCACCTGCGCCAGTCCGTCAAGGATCTCCCGGTGCCGGTCACCCTCTCGCTGGGCGCGGCCGCCTTCCCGGACAACGGCCTCTCGTCCGAGACGCTGCTGCGCTCCGCGCGCACGGCCCGCGACCTGTCGCGGACCGCCGGGGGTGACCGGGCGTCCGTGGCTCCGGCAGCGGCGTTCGACCGGCGCCTGATGCTTCCCGAGTAGAATCAGCCCCTTGGACCGCTCGCTCTTCACCCCTTTTACTCCTTGGAAGCTCGCCGGCCTGATCGGCGGGCTCGTGGCGTTCTTTCTCCTCGCGTTCCTGGACACGCCGCTGCGCCACGACCCCGAGTATGGAGCGCGGCCGGCGTTCGCCGCCGCGGGCGCCGCGCTCATGGCGATCTGGTGGCTCACCGAGGCCCTGCCGATCTATGTCACGGCCTGCGTGCCGCTGGTGCTCTTCCCGTTGACCGGAGTCTTCGGGGACGGTCTGGGCACCAATGTCCGCCAGTCGGTAACGCCGTACGTCGATCCCTACATCTTCCTGTTCGCGGGCGGCATGGGGATCGCCGCGGCCATGCAGCAGTGGAACCTCCACCGCCGCATCGCCCTCGGCATCATGGACCGCATCGGCAGCGACCCTCGGCGTCTCCTCGCCGGCACCCTCGCGGCCACGGCCTTCATCTCCATGTGGATCTCGAACACGGCCACGGCCGCCATGATGATGCCGATCGGCCTCGCCGTCGTCCTCCAGGTCGAGGACCAGCGCGGGGCCGGGCGGCTCCGCCACTACGGCATGGCCATCATGCTGGCCATCGCCTACGGCGCCAACGTGGGCGGCATCGGCACCAAGATCGGCACGGCTCCCAACGCCCAGTTCTCCGGCTTCATGGAGAGGATCGGGATCGAGATCTCCTTTCTGCAGTTCCTCGTGGTGGGGTTCCCCTTCGTCCTCTTCTTCCTGCCGGTGGTCTGGTGGATGCTCTGGCGGATCGGGCGCCAGGAAGGGCTGGAGGGGGAGATCGGCGCCGAGGTCGTGCGCGGCGAGATGACGAAGCTCGGACCTGTGCAGCGGCAGGAGAGGATCGTCCTCGGGGTCTTTCTCGTGACGGCCGGCCTGTGGATCGCGGGCAAGCTGTTGACCGAGCTCCTCAAGCCGCGGGTGCCGTTCGAGATCACCTCGGCCCACGTCGAGGGCGGGATCGCCATTCTCGCGGCGCTCGTGCTCCTGCTCTGGCGCACTCGGGGGCGGCAGGTGCTCGGCTTCCGCGCCCTGGGCGCGGTCCCCTGGGAGACGCTGCTCCTCCTGGGCGGCGGGTTCGCCATGGCCGCGGCGATCCAGAAGAGCGGGCTTTCGGCCTGGCTCGGGAGCCAGCTCGTGGTCTTGCGCGATGCACCCCCGTTCGCCCAGGTGCTGCTGTCGAGCATCGCCGTGGTCGCGCTCTCGGCCGTGGCCTCGAACACCGCAACCATTGCCGTGATGCTGGTGGTGCTTAAGGACGCGGTGGCGCCCGACATGATGACCACGACGCTCTTCGCGGCCACGATCGCCTGCTCGTGCGACTTCGCCCTGCCGGTGGGCACCCCGCCCAACGCGATCGTCTTCGGCAGCGGCTACGTGAGCATCCCGCGCATGGCGCGGACGGGGGTCGTCCTCGACCTCATGGCCGCGGTCCTCGCGGCGGTCTGGTGCTGGTTCATCGTACGGCTTGTCCTGTGAACCGCCGGGAGGCGCTCCTCGTAGCGCTCCTCGCCCTCTTCGCCGGAGGGGTGAGCCTGGCGATCTCCTCGGCCGCTCTGGAGCGCATCCCCCACGTGACCGACGGAGTCTCCTACTCGTTTCAGGGGCACCTTTTCGCCTCGGGCCGGATGTGGCTCGACCCGCCGCCGCTGCCGCAGCTTTTCGCCCACGAGAACATCGTCCTCAACGAGGACCGCTGGTGCGCCCTCTACCCGCCGGGCTGGCCGCTGCTCCTGGCGGCAGGTTGGATGGTAGGAGCGCCCTGGGTGCTGGGACCGCTGATGCTCGCGCTGGCCGTGGTAGGCGTCTGGCACCTTGGCAAGGGGCTTTTCGACTCTCGCACGGGCCTGCTCGCGGCAGCGGCGCTGGCCGTGTCGCCCTTCGCGCTGCTCATGGGCGCGGGCGATCTGGCTCACACGCCGGCCCTGTGCGCTACGGTCTGGTGCCTGTCGTTTCTGGTGCGGGGCAACTGGATCGGGGCGGGTCTGCTGGGGGGCTTCGCGTTCCTGGTCCGGCCGTCCACGGCTGTGGCGCTGCTCGCGCCGGCCGTGGTCTGGAGCCTGCGCCGGGACTGGCGGCGCGGCCTGGGCCGCTTGGCGCTGGGGGCGCTGCCGTGCGCCGCGGCGTTCCTGATCTATCACTGGATCGTCTTCGGCCACCCGCTGACCACCGGCTACCAGGCCTACGACGCGGCGCTCTTCACGAGCGCGGACCGGGCCACGCTCTCTTTGGTTGCTGCCCTGACGGAACGTCTCCCCTGGTATCTCGGAGGGCTGAGCCGTTCCCTCTGGGGCTTCCCCTTCCCGGACCTGCTGATCCTGCTGCCGCTGCTGGTGCCCCGTCCCGGTCGAAACAAGGATCTGATGCTCGGTCTCTGCGCCGTGTCCCTGCTGGTGGGGCACAGCTTCTATTACTACGCCGACGTGATCTACTCCGGCCCCCGCTTTGCCTTCGAGGCGCTGGGGCCGCTGGCAGTGCTCGCCGCCCGCGCCCTGCTCACCATCAAGACGCCGCGGCTGGTCGCCGTCGTGGGAGCGGTGGTGCTCCTGGTCTTTCCCCTGGGGCGGCGCCTGCCGGAGCAGGTGGTGCATCACGGCCGGTGGTACCTGGCGCAGTCCGCCGAGCCTTTGCGGCGCATGGCCGAGGCCGGAGTAGGACCGGACGCCCTGGTGTTCGTCTCCGGCACGCCGTTCGTCTACAGCTCGTTCTTCCTGGAGAACGCGCTGCCGCCGCAGAAGGGGAGGCGGGTCTACGTGCGCGACATCCCGCCGCTGCGGGAGGAGGCGATGAGGGTCTACGGCAGGCGGGAGGTCTGGCAGGCGTGGATCGACCTGGAGATCCCCCCCGGCCAGCCGGACATCGCCGTGCCGAGGGAGATCTCCTGGCGCCGAATTCGCTGACGCCGCTGAATCAGATACGCAGCCGCAGCAGCGCCCCGAAGGTAACGGTGTCGGTCTCGACCTCGTCGATCAGGCTCCAGTCGTCGAAGCGGTAGTTGGCATTGATGTCCACTTTCAGGCGGGGGATGAGGCTGAAGTTGAAGCCCACCCGGGCGGCGTAGAACGGATCGGAGCTCTCGCCGTCGGAGTAGATCACGCCGACGCCCGCGCCCGCGTAGAGCCCGTGGCCCACCAGGAGGTAGACCTGGGGCGAGAACGCCGACTCGGTCGAGCCGCCGAAGCCGTCGGCGAAATACTCCAGGTCCGCCTCCAGCGTGAAGAGCCCCTCGGGTATGTACTGGTAGGAGACGATGCCCGAGGTGCCCTCTTCCTCGAGCCCCTCGAAGCCTTCGTCTGCCAGGTCGTCGACCGTCTGCCAGTGATGGACGCCCAGGCCGAAGCTGTGATCGGCGGCGAAGGCGGGGACGGCCACCAGGGCCGCCAGCATCATCAAGAAGAGCGGAGCCCTCCGCCCATTCCCGTTGTTCTTCATCTGGTCTCCTTTCCATGACCTCGCTGTCGCGAGAAATCCGACGAGCAAGTCTCCCATGAAACGCTTCCAGTCAGGCCAGATCCTCAAGGATGGCTTCCGCCTCGATCTCGACCAGCATCTCGGGCGAGATCAGGCGGCTCACGTCCATGTTCGTGACGTAGATCCGCTTGCTCATGAGGGTCTCCTCTCGTGTCCCGACGCTATCCCGGCCGCTCGGTGAAACGCAACGCGGCGGCAAGAAGGCTCTAAGATCTCCCGCGATGCTTCTGCTCGTGCTCCGGGAGATCTTCCCGTTCCTCGCGGCTCTCTATCTCCTCGACGGCCTGGCCTGGGTCGGCGCGCTGAACCTCCTGTTCGTTCATCGCGTCTGGGGCTGGAGCGCCGTCGAGGGTAGGGGAGTGCGTCTCGCCGGAATCCTGCCCTTCGACCTCTCCTTCCCGGTCGCGGGTCCGGTTGCCCTTCCCCTGGCCGACGGCCTCTATCTCCCGGATCCGGCCGTGCGCGGTGCCGGCATCTACGATCCCGAGCGCTGGACGCGCATCCCCTACGATCAGGTCGCGCCGGAAGTGGAAGAGGGAACCCTCCGATTGGGAGGACCGCACCGCGTCCGTTTCCCCTCGCGGGCGCATGCCGAGGGGTTTGCCGAGCTTCTCGCCGAGCTTCGCCCCCTGTCTCCCGAAGCACGGGAGCGCCGTCTCGGGCAGCACCGGACCCGCTCGTTCCACCTGGACGCGGGGCAGGCCCGCCTGGATACGTTCCGGGAGGAGACGCAGCTCCTGCGGGTGCTGGGCTGGGGCCTGTTCGTGCTGGGCCTCCTGCTGCTCCCC
Source organism: Holophagales bacterium (assembly GCA_031412055.1). GTDB lineage: Bacteria > Acidobacteriota > Thermoanaerobaculia > Multivoradales > UBA5704 > DATMER01. The sequence goes on from JANOCF010001166.1 coordinate 7,838, forward strand.
GCGGTCCTCTATCTCCATCCAACTCCCGAGCGCCTCCTCCGTCCGCTGGCGGGAGGGATCGCCTTCCTCTACGTGGCCGTACTCGGGGCGGCCGCGCACGCGGGCTCGCGGCTGCGCGGGCAGAAAATGCTGAGGCGCCCGGTTTCCATCCTGCCGCTGGTGCTCTCTCCGGTCTCTGCCATCCGCGCGGTGCGGGCCGTGGGGCGGGATCTCCTCGAAGGCTTCGATCCGCTCGCGGTCGCGGCCCTCCTGCTGCGGCGGGAACGTTTTCTCGTCCGGGTTCGAGGAGAGCTGGAGGGCGCCGCGTTCGCCGCCTCCCGGGGAGATGAGGACTGGCGACGCCACTGGGCAGGACGTCGCAAGACCCTCATTGCCCTGCTCGACCGGCTGGCGTAATTCATTTCTGGCACGCCTCTTGCGATAGCACCTGTCCGGATGCGGTGACCTTTTCAAGGTCCGGTGCTGGGCTTCACGGTTGGAGTTGGCACGCCGCAGTAAACCAATCCAGAAAGGACAGGTGTTATGGCGAGACGAGACAATCCGGGTGGGGGGAACCGCCCGACAGCCACTCCTTTCCCCTCGACCAACCCCGACTCCTTTGCTTCGACGAATCCGCAGGGCTTCGAGGCTCAGGGTCATGGCGAGAACCAGGGTGTGGGACAGCAGGCGAAAGAGCAGGTTCGCCATCTTGCCGAGGATGCCAAGAAGCAGGCCTCGCAGGCGGCCGGCCAGGCGGGGGACTTCGTCTCCGGCATGGTGAC